>JANNGJ010000255.1:0-3955 GCA_031403815.1 Burkholderiales bacterium
CGCGCAAATCGGCTACGCGATCTCGCCCTCGCAACGCATCGGCCTGCGCCTGCTCGACACGAAGCTGCGTTCGCAGTTCGACTCGGCAGAGTATGCGCCGCCGACCTCCGCGCCCGATCCGAACCCCGACTTCCGTAACCGCTTGAACACGAAGCTGGTCGCACTCACGCACACTGCCGCCGTCAGCGCTGGCTGGCGCAGCGAGTTGACGCTGGCCGAGAGCCGTGACGAGTTGGCCAGCGGCGCCAACACCATCGACCGCTTCGATACGCGGCGGCGGCAGTTCACTTGGCAGCCGAGCATCGAACTGGCTTCGCAGACCACGCTCGTGGGCCTGGTCGAACGCAACGAAGTGCGCGTGCAATCGTCGTACTTCGGCCCTGCTGCGCGTAGCAGCCGCAACACCGCGCTAGGCGCCAGCGCGATGGGCCTCGTGGGTCCCCACCGTTGGCAGGTCGATCTGCGCCGTGACGATGACGAGGCTTATGGCGCACAGACGACAGGCAAGCTCGGCTACGCTTGGCAGGCCACGCCACGTTGGCTGCTGCGCGCGGCCGTGGGTACGGCGTTTCGCGCGCCAAGCTTCAATGAGCAGTACTACCCCGGCTACGGTGTCGAAAGCATCCAGCCCGAGCGCGCGCGCAGCGTTGAAGTTGGCGCGTCGTGGCAAGGTGACGGCTGGAGCGCGCAGGCCACGGCGTTCGACAACCGTGTCAGCGATCTCATCGGCTACCAACCTGATCCAGCGGCCTGTCCCCCCGGCTACAGCTTCGGCTGCGCTGTCAACGTCGGCCAAGCGCGCCTGCGCGGCACGTCGCTGGCCGCACAAGGCGCCAGCGGCGTCTGGCGCTGGCGTGTCGGCACGGAGTTCCTGGATGCCAAGGACCGCGGCACCGGCGAGCGCCTGACACGCCGCGCCGCGTTCACCGGCAACGCCATGCTTGGCTATGCAGCCGCCCAGTGGGGCGCGCACGCCAGGATCAATGCCGTGGGCGCTCGGCCCGAAGGCGGCGCGCAGCTCGCGGCCTATCAGTTGCTCGATCTTGGCGCGCATTGGCAACTTGCGTCGAGCTGGCGCCTCGAAGCCAGGCTGCTCAACGCCTTCGACAAGCGCTACGAACCCGCCAAGGACTATGGTGCACTCGGGCGTCAGGCCTGGGTCGGTGTGCGCTTCGACAGCATCGGCCTCTGAGCTTCGGCACGCACGCGATGCTCGATCTGTCACCCTGGAGGCGCTGGCTGCCGGCGGCTGCGGGGTGCGCGATGCTGGCCCTGGCCTTCGGCCTGGCGGCAGGCTCTGCGGGGTGGGGTTGGGTCGAGCCCGAGATCCTTTGGGGTGTGCGGGCGCCGCGTGTCGCGTCGGGCTTCCTGAGTGGCGCCGCACTCGCGCTCTCAGGGGCCCTGCTGCAGTCCATCACCCGCAACCCGCTGGCCGACCCCTCCGTGCTCGGGGTGTCGGGTGGCGCTGCTGTGGGCGCCCTGGCAGTGCTGGCCTGGGGCCCGGCCGACAGCGCCAACCCCTGGTGGCCGATGTTGGGGGCCGCCGTCGGCGCGGCCGTCGCAACAACGCTGTTGCTCGGCTTGAGCTGGCGTGCCCTGGGCGTGGGGGGGCGCGCGGCCGTGGTGTCGGCGCCGGGGCATGCGCATGAAGGCACCGTCACCCTATTGCTGCTCGGTGTGATGATCGGCTCGGCCTGTGCCGCTGGCATTTCGCTGATGCTGTCGTTGGCACCCGAGGGCCAGCTGCGCGGCATGGTGTTCTGGTTGCTCGGTGATTTGAATGGCGCCACCCAGTGGCTGCCCGCAGCGCTGGCGCTGGGCGTGGCGCTGCTGTTGGTGTTGCCGCACGCCGGTGAGCTGGACTTGCTTGCGCGCGGTGATGCCTGGGCCCACACCCTGGGCGTGGCCGTGGCGCGGCGCCGTCGGGCGGTGCTGGCGGCGGCCGCGCTCGCCACCGGCGCTGCGGTGGCCACGGCCGGCGCCATCGGCTTTGTGGGCCTGGTGGTGCCGCACACCTTGCGGCTGGCGGGCGTGCGCGCGGCGTCGGCCCTGCTTCCGGCCAGCGCCTTGGTGGGCGGCGCCTTTGTGGTGGTGGTCGATGCGCTCGCACGCACCATCGTGGCGCCGATCCAGTTGCCGGTGGGGGTGCTCTCGGCCTGTATCGGCGTGCCGGCCTTTGTGATTTTGTTGCTGCGCGGGCGGGTGCATTGACGCTGCGCGGCCTGTCGATGCAATCCTTGGTGCTGCGCGCCGGCGCAGGGGACCGCGTCTTGTGCAGCGAGCTGAGCGCCGAGGTGGGCGCTGGCGAGCGCTGGGTCTTGCTGGGCCCGAATGGCGCCGGCAAGAGCACGCTGCTGGCCACACTTGCTGGCCTCATGAAGCCAGCGCAGGGGGCCGTGCTTCTGCACGGGCGCGACCTCGCCGAGTGGCCCTTGGCCGAGCTGTCGCGTGAACGTGCCTGGTGCGCGCCGCACTGGAGCGACCCCTTTCCGGCCAGCGTATTGGAAACCGTCGGCCTGGCCCGCCCGCGCGCGGCGTGGTGGACCGGAGAGGCGGGCGACGCGGCGCTGGCCCAGGCTATGCAGGCGCTGCTCGCCCGCTTCGACATCGGCGCGCTGGCCCAGACCGACGTGCGCAGGCTGTCGGACGGCGAGCGCCAACGCGTGGCCCTGGCGGCGGCCTGGTGGCAGGGCGCGCCGCTGCTGTTGCTCGACGAGCCGGCGTCGCACCTCGATCTGGCGCACCGGCAACTTCTGGTGCAGCGGCTACGCGAGCATTCTCAAGGCGGTGGCAGTGTGGTCGCCAGCCTGCACGATCTCGATCTTGCGTGGCAGGTGGCGACGCACGCCGTGCTGCTCGATGGCCGCGGCGGCGCGCAGGCCGGCTCGCGCGACGAGGTGCTGCGCCCCGAGCGACTGAGTGCCGTGTTCGAGGTGCCGGTGGCTTGGGTCGAAGCCTGTGGTGAGCGCCGCTTCTGGGTCGGCGAGCGGGGCGCTGCGGCATGAGTTCACTGCGTCGCCCATGAACGACCTTCATTTCATCCTCGGCGGCATGCGCTCAGGCAAGAGCCACCACGCACAGCAACTGGCGGCGCAGAGTGAGCTGCAGGGCTTGCAGGTGGTGGTGTTGGCAACAGCGCTCGCGGCAGATGCCGAGATGTGCGCACGAATTGAGCGCCATCGCGCCGACCGGCCGGCGCACTGGCACACCGTGGAGGTGGCGCCTACGCAGAGTGGCCTGGCCGAAGCGATCCGGTCCCACGCGGCTGACGACGTCTGCTTGCTGATTGATTGCCTCACGCTTTGGTTGTCGCAGCTGGTCTGCCCGCCACCCGGCGTGGTCGCGGTGTGCGCTGAGGCGGCGGCGGACGCTGCACTGAGGGCGCTGGCCGAAGCACCGGGCCGGGCCATCGTCGTCAGCAATGAGATCGGCTTGGGGGTGGTGCCGATGGATGCGGGCACCCGCCAAGTGGTGGATGAGCTCGGCCGCTTGCACCAGCGCCTGGCCGCACAGGCGCAGCGCGTGAGCTGGATGGTGGCCGGTCTGGCGGTGTCGATCAAAGGGGGGGTCTCATGAAGCTCTGGCTCGCATCACTGCTGCTGGTCAGCACCTGCGCTCAAGCCGTTGAATTCGTCGACGACCGCGCCCGTCGCCACGTCTTCGTCACGCCACCGCTGCGCGTGGCCACCTTGGCACCGAGCCTGACGGAGCTGCTGTTCGCCGCCGGCGCCGGCTCGCGGCTGGTGGCGACGGTGGTCGGCAGCAACTACCCGATCGAGGCGCGCCAGGTGGTCAGCGTGGGCGACTACCAGCGCATCGATGTCGAGCGCCTGCTGCGCTTGAAACCCGACCTGGTGCTGGTCTGGCCGAGTGGCAACACCCAGCGCGAGCTGGCGCAACTTGACGCTGCGGGCATTGCCGTGGTGCACCTTGAGCCGCGGCGCTTGGGCGATGT
>JANNGJ010000256.1:0-5525 GCA_031403815.1 Burkholderiales bacterium
GCCGAGATGCTTGAGCGCGCACGCGCTTTTCGTGCGGCGCTAGCGCGGCGCCGCAGCGTGCGCGACTTCGACACCCGGCCGGTGCCGCGCGAGGTGATCGAGCAATGTCTGCTGGCCGCTGGCAGCGCGCCTTCGGGCGCCAACCAACAGCCCTGGTTCTTCAGCGTCATCACGGCCCCCGACCACAAGCAGCGGGTGCGCGAAGCCGCCGAGGTGGAAGAGCGAACCTTCTACAACGAACGCGCCCCGCAGGAATGGCTGGACGCACTGGCGCCGCTGGGGACCGACTCGAACAAACCCTTTCTCGAAGACGCCCCGCTGCTGATCGCCATCTTTGCGCAGAAGTACGGCGTGCACGCGACCGGTCCACGACAGGGCGAGAAGTTCAGCCATTACTACGTGCCCGAGTCGGTCGGCATCGCGTCGGGCTTCCTCATCGCGGCGCTGCACCACGCGGGGCTGGCGACGCTGACGCACACGCCCAACCCGATGAGCTTTCTGAACAAGCTGTGTGGCCGGCCGAGCTCCGAGAAGCCGATCATCCTGCTCGTCGTCGGCTACCCCAAGGCTGGCTGCCAGGTGCCGGTGCATGGCGGTATCAAGAAGCCGCTGGACGGCATCGCCAACTGGCTCTGACGCGCCGCCCTCAGGCGACGAAGCGCAGGTCGAGGTCGCCGTGAACGTAGAGCACGACACCGGTATCGGTTTCCGTGGAACGGTGATCCGTGCCGACCGGCGCGACCTGGTAGTCGCCCGGTCGAAGCACCAGGTCGTCGAGGAACAGATCGCCTTGCAACATCAGGCACTCTTCGTCGTGCTCGTGAGCGTGGTGCGCGATATGCACGCCCGGCTGAACAAAGTAGAGCATGGCCGCCTGGCCGTCGCGTTGCCAAAGCACGCGGCGCTGAATGCCAGGTGCAAAGTCGGGCCAGCCCGCGTCAGCGTCTCGCACGCTGAAAGGCTGATCGGCGGCAGCCGCCGTCAGATCGGATTCACGCACAAACAGCAGTGCACCTTCTGCCGAGCGCCACGTGGGCGTGCTGTGGCCCGCCGGCGTGACGTGGTAGTCGCGCAGCGACAGCCACTCGTCGCCACACTGTGCGCTGCCCGACATCACCAACCACTCGCGGTGGCATTCATCGAACGCGGCGGGTGACCCCAGCATCTCGGGCGTCAAGTGCGCGCCGGCTGACAGCTCGATCAGGCGTGTGCGCAGCGGCTCGCCCGGCCTCAGGGGGCGGCCTGTTTGGGCCACGTACAGGGTCTGCGCATGCACGCCGTCGCCGAGCCGCTCGCGCGCAAGCCGGCGGCGCCGCACAGTGACCATCTCGGCTTCTCCCGCGCGCGACGCCGCGAGGCGCGCGATCAAGCGCTCGCGCACTGCTTGCGCCCCGGCCATCGCCTTGGCGGGCGTCTGCCAGGTTCGTGCGAACGGCTCCGCCAACAGGGGGGCGAATCCGCTTTCGCCTGCATCGGGGGCGGGTAGGACCGTCAGGGGGGCGTTCGCCGGATGATTTGCTTGGCTCATGGGCAGGTATCTTCGCTGGGTGCTCGGAGCGCCGAGATGGCGCGGCGGTGAGGTACTCGGCGCATCATGCCGCCATCGCCGACAAAGCGCCGTCACCCAGCGCTAGCCTCAGGGTGATAAGCGCGCGCCGGATCTGCGACTTCACGGTGCCCAGGGGCAGTGCGGTCTGGCTGGCGATTTCTTCGTGACTGAGGCCCTTGAAGAAGGCCATGGCCACGAGTTGTCGTGGCTGGGTGTTGAGCAGCATCAGCGCGCGGTGCAGATCGGCGTGTTCCCGTGCGGCATCGAGCAACTCATCGGCGGCAGGCTGGTTGCCCGGCAAGGCGGCAACCGAGTCGTCGTCCAAGCTCTCGTGCTGGAAGCGGGCCTCGCGGCGCAGGGCGTCGATGGCCCGCGAACGCGCCATCCCGAGCAACCAGGTCAGTGGACGGCCTCGCGCCGCATCAAACCGGGCAGCCTGGCGCCAGACCTGGAAGTACGTCTCCTCGACCACCTCCTCAGCCAAAGCGGCTCGCCGCACCACCCGCAACACGATGCCGTAGACACGTGACATCGTCGCGTCGTACAGCGCGGTCAGCGCGCGCTCGTCGCGATCGACGATGGCCTCGATCCATTGCGTCAACTGGATTTCACCGATTTCGGGGCCGGGCAACTGGCGGATGCGGGCTGCGGCGATCTCGAGGGCTTCTGCCGCCACACCGCTGAGATCAGCGTCTGGATCGGGGTCGACGGCGCCGTAGGCGTCGAACGGATCGAGATCGGCATCCGCGTCGACCCCGGTGCCGGGATCATCTCCTGCCTGCTGGCCAGCGCGTAAATCAATCATGCGAGTCGATCACCGGGGTTGGACCGCAAGGCCCGGTTGCAGAGCAGGCGGCCTGTGGCCACGCGGGGGTATAGCACGGTTCCGCTCGGCGCGACAGGCTCTGGGTAGGTGCTGGCCATCACGCAACCCGGCTCAGCGCAGCACTTGGTCGGGCCTCGGGACAGCGCCTCGAAGGAAGATCGTGGCACCGTCGCGTGAGCCGACTGTCGGATGAAGCGCGCCTTGCTGGGCCCGGTGATAGCCGCCCGGCCCGATCTCGGTGTGGCTGCCGACCCACAGACAACCGGTCAGGACCACGCACTCCTCGTCGGCGGGGTGGCGATGCGGCGGCAAGCTGGAACCCGGCGCCAGGCGCAACAGATAGGACTGAAACTGCTCGTCACGGTGCAGCAGCTTCATCTCGACACCCGGGGCGAAGACTTGCCAGTCGCCCGCGTCTGCGGCAACGGTGAGGTGCGTGGAGTCGGCATCGGCCACGCGTTCGAGCAGGCGACGCTTGATGGATTTGGCCTGGCTCGGCGAGGCGTCGACGGTCGATTCAGCTGGATCTTGGCGCGGGAGACGTAGGTTCACGCACTCTGTACGGATCAAGTGCCAACCTGGATGCACGGCCTGACAAAAAGACTTCCAGCAGAATCTGGCGCCCTGGCCCAGCCGTATGAAGGATCACTGCCGGGCGCTCCTACGCCTTGCCACAGACCTTGTCGATGCCCGTCCGCCATCTTGACCTCATCAGCCACTGGCGCCTATCTGCGCCGGCCGAGCAGGTGTGGGCCGCGCTGACCGACCCGGAGGTGTGGCCCCAATGGTGGCCCAACGTGCGTTCGGTTCGCACCCTGCGATGCGCCGGGGCGGACGGCCTGGGCAGTGTGCGACGGGTCGAGTGGGCGACCGGACTGTTTGGCGTCGTCGTGATCGACGTTGAAGCCATCGAATCCCAGCGGCTGGAACGCCTGCGTGGCCGCTGGACAGGTGCGCTGCGCGGCGACGGCATCTGGCTGCTGCGCGCCGAGGCGGGATTCACCGATGTCACTGCGGTGTGGCGCATCGAACTCGTCAAGCGCTGGATGCGCTGGCTCGCACCGGTCTTGACGCCTCTGTTTCGCCGGAGCCACTCGGGCGTCATGCGCGCCGGCTGCGCCGGGTTGGTGCGGCACCTGGCCACGGGGTCGGCGCTGCCCAAAGGGTGAGCCAGACCCTGAACCGAGAACACACCGGCCGGCGCCTCCGCGTCGGCGCGGCGGCGCAAGACAATAGAACGTGCCCGGGTAGCCGCCCCCATCGAGCAGCCAGTTCTGTCCGGTGATGTAGCTGCCCTGCACGCTGCACAGAAACGCACAGGCCGCGCCGAACTCTTCGGCGGTGCCGAGGCGCCGCGCGGGGATGGCGGCACGCCGGCCGTCGAGCATCTCGTCGAGGCTCTTGCCGCTCTTGGCTGCGGCGGTGGCCATCGTCGTGCGGATTCGGTCGGTATCGAAGAAGCCGGGCAGCAGATTGTTGATGGTGACGTTGCGGCTGGCCAGCTTGCTCTGCCGCGCCAGGCCCGCCACAAAACCCGTGAGCCCGCAGCGCGCGCCGTTGGACAGGCCCAGCACCTCGATGGGTGCCTTGACCGCGCCCGAGGTGATGTTGACAACGCGGCCGTAGCCGCGCGCGGCCATCGCGTCCACGGTGGCCTTCATCAGCGCAATCGGCGTCAGCATGTTGGCGTCGAGCGCGGCAATCCAGGCATCACGCTCCCAGTCACGGAAATCGCCGGGCGGCGGGCCGCCGGCGTTGTTGATCAGGATGTCGATCTGCGGCGCTGCGGCCAGCGCCGCCTCGCGGCCCGCGGCGGTGGTGATGTCACCGGCCACAGCGCGCACCTCGATGCCAGGGTGGTGCGAACGCAGCTCGGCCGCCGTGGCATTCAGGGCCTCGGCGCCGCGTGCCGTGATGACGACGTTGACGCCCTCCCCGGCCAGCGCCATGGCGCAGCCCTTGCCCAGCCCTTTGCTCGCCGCGCACACCAGCGCCCATTTGCCTGCAATGCCAAAGTCCATTTCGTCACCTCCATTTGGCCAACAGCCACACGCCCAACAACACCAACAGTGTGCCCGCCACCACCCACCCGGTGAAGGGCTCGCCGAGCACCCACACGCCCAACAACACCGTGCTCATCGGGCCGACCATGCCGGCCTGCGCCGCCAGGGTGGCGCCGATGCGCTCGATCGCCATCATGACCATCAACACCGGCGCAAAGGTGCACACGGTGGCATTCAGCAAAGACAGCCACAGCACCGGCTCGGGCACCAGGGCCGCGGCCGGCGTGCGCAGCACGAACAACTGCACGATGCACAGCACACAGGCCACGCTGGTGGCCGCGCCGGTCAGGCGCAGGGCGCCCAGGCGCTGCACATGCTGTCCGCTGAAGGCCAGGTAAACCGCATAGCTGAGCGCGCTGCCGAACACCAGCGCCGCGCCGAGGGCCACGTGCGCGCCCTCGAAGCGCAGCTCCTGGCCAAAGACCACCGCCACGCCGGCGTAGCTGAGGGCCATGGCCATGCCCTGGCGCGCCGTGATGCGCTTGCCGAACAAGGCCACCGAGAGCAGCAGCACCAGGGTCGGGTTGAGGTAGAGGATCAGGCGTTCCAGACCGGCGCTGATGTATTGCAAGCCCATGAAGTCGAGCATGCTGGCCAGGTAGTAGCCGCAAAATCCCAGGCCCAGAACCGCCCGCCAATCGCGCGCCGTGAGCGGTGCCTTGCCGCGCCCGGCCCACCAGGCCAAGGCCAGGAACAGGGGCAGCGCAATCAGCATGCGCCAGAAGATCACCTGCACGGCATCCACGCCATGCCGGTACATCAGCTTGGCCAGGATGGCCTTGCCCGAAAACGCGATCGCTCCCAGCGTGGCCAGCGCCAGGCCGGGGCCGATGCGCAGGGGCGCCGTTGTTGTCAATGCGACGGCACGTACTTGTTGCCGGCCGCCTTGAAGCGCGCCACATCGCCTTTGAGGTCGGCGTACTCCTCGCAGGACGAGGCGCAGGCGCGCGCCAACTCGGCCAGCCGCTGCTCGGCGCGGGCCAGATCGCCCTTCATCAACATCAGCTCGCCCGCGTACTCGAGCGCGCCGCGGTGGGTCGGCGCGATGCGCAGGGCGACGTCGTAGTGGCGCTCGGCGCCGACCAGA
>JANNGJ010000257.1:0-2766 GCA_031403815.1 Burkholderiales bacterium
CTGGGGCGGCAACTGGTTCTTCCTGTGCGACGACCATGGCCTGACGCTCGCATCAAGCGCCGTCGGCGAGTTGACCGCGTTTGCGTCGCGCGTGCGCGAGGCACTGCAGCGGCACGCAGTGACCGGTCGCGATGGCGCCGAGATCGACCACATCGAACTGGTCGGCCCGGCAGCCGACGCTGCCAACCATGCGCGCAACTTCGTGCTGTGTCCCGGCGGGGCCTACGACCGCTCACCCTGCGGCACCGGCACCAGCGCCAAGCTCGCCTGCCTGGCCGCCGACGACAAGCTCGCGCCCGGCGTGGTCTGGCGCCAGGAGAGCGTGATCGGCAGCGTGTTCAGCGCGAGCTACACACGGCCGGCCTCACCCTTTACGTTGGACGGTGTTCCAGTGGAAGCGGTGTTGCCGCTGATCCACAGCCAGGCTTACGTGACCCTCGACGCGACCCTGGTTTTCGACCCGGCTGACCCTTTTGCTTGGGGCCTGGGCTGACACCACGGCGCGCTGGGCGCTCGGGTGCAGTGCGCTGCGGCGCGGCATGCGTGTCCATGTAGTCGCAAAACGTGGCCAAGGCGCCGAGGATGTGCTCACGCGTCAGCTTGACTGCGAGCTTCGCGTCGCGCGCCTCGAAGGCCGCAAGAATCGCCTGGTGTTCCGCGCGTGCGCGGCGCATGCCGGAGGTCAGCACCAGCTGGTCAACGAGATAGCGCTCCGTCTTGTCGAGCGCGGCATGAACCACCTCCAGGTGGTAGGGCAGCCCACACTCCACGTACAGCGCGGAATGAAATGCGCGGTTGCGCTCGCCCCACTGCACCGGATCGCGCTCCTTGGCGAAGGCCTGGCAGGTTTGGCGCGCCAGTGCCAGCGTTTCGTCTGAGGCCCGGCTCACCGCGCTGACGACGATCTCGCCCTCGACCAAGGCACGGAAGCGGCAGATCTCTTCGACCTGCTGGCGCGACATCTGCGCCACCGTGTAGCCATGGAAACGGCGGATCTGCGCCAAGCCATGTTGCTCCAGGCGTGTCAAGGCCTCGCGCACCGGAATTCGGCTGGTGTTGAAGTGCCGCGCCAGCTCTTCCTGTCGCAGCGGGTCGCCGTCCTTCAGCGCGCCCGATATCACCGCCCGGCGCAGGCTGTCGAACACGAGGTCGGCCGCAGAAGGCGCGTCGCCGACGTTGATCTTGTGAATGCGCATGTGCTCCTCGCTGGTGCCAATTTACCCCAGATTGCTTATTGGATCCAATTGGTGATAATGGCTCGCCCCGCCCACCCACTCAAAGGAATGACTGTGAAAGCAAAGATCGTGATCGCTGTTGCAGGGGCTTTGTGCCTGCTGCTGTCAACCGCCGCACGCGCCGACAAGCTCGACGACATCATTGCCTCGGGCAAGCTGCGCTGCGCCGTCGTGCTCGACTTCCCGCCGATGGGGTCGCGCGACGAAAAGAACGAGCCGATCGGCTACGACGTCGACACCTGCAACGATCTCGCCAAGGCCCTCGGCGTGAAGGCCGAAATCGTCGAGACACCCTTCCCGGACCGCATTCCGGCCCTCGTGTCCAACCGTGCCGACGTGGGCGTGGCCTCGACCTCCGACACCCTGCAGCGCGCCAAGACCATCGGCTTCTCGGTGCCCTACTTCGCCTTCAAGATGGTGGTGTTGACCAAGAAGGGCGCCAACATCGCCGCCTACACCTCACTCAAGGGCCGCAAGATGGGCTCGGTCACCGGCACCTTCGAAGCCATCGCGCTCGAAAAAGATGTCAAGAAGTGGGCTGACCCCAAGGGTTCGTTCCGCGCCTACCAGACCCAGGCTGACGTGTTCCTCGCGCTGGCGCAGGGCCAGATCGAAGCCACCGTCGTCACCTCGACCGTCGCCAATGCGACCGTCAAGGCCAACAAGTACAAGGACCTGCAAGTCGGCGGCGATGCGCCGTATGACATCGACTATGTGTCGCTGATCACCCTGCGCCAGGAGTACGGCCTGATCAACTACCTCAACCTGTTCACCCACCTGCAGACCCGAACCGGCCGTGCGCAGGAGCTGTATGCGAAGTGGGTCGGCGGCACGATACCCGACCTGACGGTGAAGGGCGTCTATCGCTGAATAATGAGAGGACTGGGCCAATGAACTACACGTTTCACTGGCACCAGGCGTTCCAGGCGCTGCCGTCCATGCTGGGCGGCGCGCTGGTCACGATCCAGATCGCGGTGCTGTCGATGCTGATCGGCACCATCTGCGGCGTGGCGCTGGCGCTCGCGCGCAACGCAAAGTCCCGGACGGCGCGCAGTGTGGCCACGGTGTGGATCGAAACCGCGCGCAACACACCCGCGCTGTTTCAGATCTACATGATCTATTTCGGGCTCGGTTCGCTCGGCATCTTTGTCGACTCCTTCCCGGCGCTGCTGATCGGCATCGCCTTCAACAACGCCGGCTACCTGGCCGAGACCTTCCGCGGCGGCCTGCGCGCGATCCCGCCAACGCAGGTGCGCGCCGCGCGCTCGCTGGGTATGAGCGCGTCGATGGCCTTCCGCCTGATCGTGCTGCCCCAGTTGTTTCGCACCGTGTTCCACCCGATGACCAACCAGATGGTGTGGGCGATCCTGATGACTTCGCTCGGCGTCGTGGTCGGCCTCAACAGCGACCTGACCGGCATCACGCAGGAGCTCAACGTGCGCACCTTCCGCACCTTCGAGTTCTTCGTCATGGCCGCCGCGATCTACTACCTCATCACCAAGTTCGTCACGCTGTCGGCGCGGCTGGTCGC
>JANNGJ010000258.1:0-13974 GCA_031403815.1 Burkholderiales bacterium
GCCTGCGCCACCCGCCCCAGGCGCGGCACGAAGAAACGCATGGCCACGACGTACAGACCGAGCCAGAGCGCGAAGGGCGCCAGCGTCCAGATGTCGAAGCCGCCGAGGATGGCGGCCATGGTGACGAAGTAGATCACCACATAGACCAGGATGTCGGCCAGGATCATCCAGACATCGCGCACCGCCAGGGCCGACTGCATGACCTTGGTGGCGATGCGGCCGGCGAACTCGTCCTGATAGAAGCCCAGGCTCTGGGCCAGCATCAGGCGGTGGAAATTCCAGCGCAGGCGCATCGGGAAGTTGCCGGCCAGAGCCTGCTGCTTGAACATCGACTGCAGGGAAGCCAGGGCGATGCTGCCCAGCAGCACCAGGAACAGCAGGCCCAGGGTGGATTTCTCGCGCGCCCACAGATCGGCCGGCGCCGTCACCGCCAACCAATCGACGATGCGCGCCATCATGGCGAAGAGCACCGCCTCGAACGCACCGATCGAGGCCGTCAACAGTGTCATCGCGGCGATGTAGCGCCGCGTGCCCTCGGTGCACGCCCACAGGAAGGCTCCGAAGGCCTTCGGCGGCGTCGCCGGCGGCGCATCAGGGTAGGGGTGAACCAGTCGTTCGAACCAGGTGAACAAGCCGTGGGCTCCAGGCAGTCGGACACAAAAGGCGCGCAAGCGTAGCCGAAGTGCGGGGCGTTTGCGGCCCTGTTGCTTTGATCAATGCGCAGCCGGGGCTCTACACTCCAGGCACTGAGGCGACAAACCGACCGCACGATTGGGCGGATCCCGGAACCCGTGACCGGCGTCAACCACCGTCGCAGCTTGCTGTGTCCGGAAGCAACCATAGGGGCCATCGAGAGATGGCCCTTTGCTTTTGTGGGTGCTGCTCAGGCGCAAGTGCGTTCCATGGCATCAATCCCGATGGCAGCCTGCTGCCTGCTGCGGAGTGCAGATACTTGCGTTGGTACGGTGCCGTGGCCGCGTGCGAGCCGCGAACGTGGGGCGGCCGCTTACGCTCATGTCCCCCGGGCCGGGCTTTGCCCGTCCCTCCTCCTTTACTTCGCTACAGCGGCCACCCCACGCTCGCGGCCTACCACCATGCTGGCGTGCGACGACGGCACGCCACCTTTGGTTGTGGATCGGGCCGCTGGGGCACCGTGCGCAGTGAAGTAAAGGAGGAGGCGAAGGCCGCAGGCCGAAGCCGGGGGACATGAACGGAGCAGGGTGCCCCAGTGGCCCGATCCCCGCGCCGATGTGGGCACGCGCGTGTCAGCGCGGCAACCAAGGTCAGCAGCGGGCCGCGACTGGCTGCAGAGCGGGCCAAACCCAACTGCTCATTCCTGTGCGATTGAATGCGATTCGGACTCAGGGGTCGGTGCGGCGTAGGCGCTCGATGACTTCGAACACCAGCATGCCGCCGAGCATCGCGAGCACAAACACGACCGCCTTGGCCTGGCCCATGCCCAGCGCGACCAGGGCAGGGCCGGGGCAAAAGCCTGCCAGGCCCCAACCAGCGCCGAACACCAGGCTGCCGACGATCAGGCGCTGATCAATCACGCGCTTTCCGGGCAAGTGAATGCGCTGGCCCAGCACGGCGTGTGTGCGTCGCTCGGCGAAATGGAAGCCAAGGCTGCCGACGGCCATGGCGCTGGCCATCACCAGGGCCAGTGAGGGGTCCCAGGCGCCGGCGAGGTCGAGAAAGCCGAGTACCTTGGCCGGGTCGGCCATGCCGGAGACGATCAAGCCAAGGCCGAACACCAGGCCGGCCAGCAAGGAGGCTGCGATTTGCATGTTGGTCTTCTTCAAGCGAGGGCGTGGCGCAGCACGAACACCGTCACGAAGCCAGCACCCATGAAGGCCAGCGTGGCCGCGAGCGAGCGCAGCGACAGGCGCGACAGGCCGCAGACGCCGTGGCCGCTGGTGCAGCCTGAGCCGTAGCGTGTGCCGACCCCCACCAGCAGGCCGGCCAGCACCAGCACCGTGGTGCCCGCGTCGATGCGCGGGGCGGGCAGGGCAGCGGCCATCGCGTACAACAGCGGCGCGCCGATCAGGCCGGCAATGAACGCCAGGCGCCAGCCGATGTCGCCGCGCACCGGCCGCAGCAAACCACCGACGATGCTGCTGATGCCGGCGATGCGGCCATTGAGCAGCACGAAGAGCGTGGCGGCCAGACCGATGAGCAGGCCGCCCGCGAGTGCGCTCCAGGGCGTGAAGGCTTGCCAGTCGAGGGTCATTTCGAGTCTCCTTGCACTATTTGCGCGGGGCCGGTTCAGCCTGCAGCAACTCAGCCGGGTAGGGTTGGAGGAAGTCGAGGGTGCGCGTCAGGGGGGCTTCCAGCCAGCCATCGTAGTCGGCCTCGTGGAGGATCACGACCATGCGCTTTTCTTCACCGGGGCGGTGCAGGCGATTGAACACCGGGTGCGCATCGGCATTGATCGTCAGCATCGTGAAGCTCAACCACTCGCGGCCATCGGGGCCACGCCACCAGCCCCACAGGCCGGCGATGCCCATCGGCCGGCCGTCCTTGCGCGATACGCGCCAGCGCACGGCCTTGCCGCTCTCCCAGTTCGGCTCGTAGACGGCTTCGGCCGGGATGATGCAGCGCCGCCCGTGGCGCCAGGCGTCGCGAAAGCTCGGCTTCTCGGCCACGGTCTCGCTGCGGGCGTTGTAGGTGCGGCGGCCGAAGGCGAGGTCCTTGGCCCAGTGCGGCAACAGGCCGAACAGGCCCATGCGCAGATCGCGAGCGAGCTCGACCCGGTCGCGTTCACGCACGATGAAGGGCGCCAGACCGCCGGGGTAGAGATCGGGCGGCACGGCGTCGATGGGGCGCTCGACGCCGAAGTACTCGACCAGGCGGTCCTGGGCGGTGACGGGGTGGTAGTTGGCACACATCGTCGCGGGCCTTTGCTCAGAGCTTGGCCTCCAGGCGGAGCTGCCAGTTGACGTAGGAGCGCGCGGTGCTGGCGACGCTCTGACGCTGAGCGTTCGACTCGAAGCGTGTCTGCGTCTGGTAGTCCTGCGCCAAGGCATTGCCGATCGACAGGCGCCACTGCAACTCTGGCCGCAGCGTCCACAAGGCATAGGCATCGACGACCGTTTTGTCGGGCTGCATCGCCCAGCGGTCGGCGGCCAGGCGAATTTCATAACCGGGCGTGTGATTCACGTTGCCCCCAAACGTCAGCGGTGTGCCGCGCAGGCGGTAGTCGGCACCCAGGTTGAGGGTGCCACCGGGCTGCTCGGCGAGGCGGTTGTCCGGTCCCGGCACGCCGGTGACACGTGAGCGGAACAGACTCAGGTTGGAGCGCAGATCGACCCGCGGCGCCTCGTCAAACAGGTCACTCAGGCGGAACTTGGCTTCGAGCTCGATGCCTTGCGTCAGCGCATCGCCAATGTTTTGCGGCCGCGACACGTAGCGCGGTGTGCCCGGCGACCAGCTCACGCTTTCGAGTGCCACCACATTGCGTATCAGGTCGCTGATGCGGCGGTGGAAGAGGTTGGCGCTGAGCACGCCGCCTTCGGGCAGGTAGCGCTCCAGCGCCAGGTCAATGCCGAGGGCCACCTCCGGGCGCAGCCGCGGGTTGCCGGCACTGTCGGTGCTCAGCTCAGTGTTGGCACCGGGCGGCGGGTCGGCGTTGTTCAAACCCGGGCGGCCGATCAACTGGTTCAAGCCGGGGCTGCGGTAGCTGCGCGTCAGGCTGGCGCGAACCTGATCGCGGCTCTTTGGGTCGGGCCGCCACACGGCGTGAAGCAAGGGCGTAGCCACGCGGCTGCGGTTGCGATCCAGCGTGCCGTTGGCGCCTTCGCCAACGGTGCTGATGCCTTCGACGCGCAGCCCGGCGTGCGCGGCCCACTGTGGCGTGATGCTCCATTCGTCTTGGGCGTACACGGCGTAGCGGCGTGCCGAGGCCGACAGGTTCTCACCGAACTCAGTCAGTTGGGGCACGCCGTTCCACAGGGTTGTGCGGGCCTCGGTGCGGCGGTTGGATTCGAGCTCGGCACCCGCCACCAGGGCGTGGCCGCCGGGCAGGGTGTTCGAGGCCTTGAAGCTGAGCGTGGCGTTGCGGTCGCGGTTGTCGCTGTCGTCGTTGACCCGGCGGCTCGGCATGCCGGCGCTGTCGAACTCCTGACGCAAGCTCGCGTTGCGCGAGTGGGTGTCCCCCAGGCCGAAGCGCCACTCCAGCCGCGTTTCGGCGCCCAGGCGGTGATTGAACTGGCCGTTAATGCGCATCAGGGTGAAGCGGCCACTGCTCTCGGTCTGGCTGCGCGCAAACGCCAGCGGGTCGTTGAGATCGGCGATACGGTCGGCTTGCGTGCCACGGCTGCTGGTGTCGCCTTGGCTGTGGATCAGCAGAGGTTGCAGCACCGCGCTCATGCCATGCTCATTGCGCCACTGCAGGCGACCTGTGGTGTGCAGCCCGGTGCGGGTCTCGCGCGACGCGAACGTACCGGCGCGCAGTTGGGTCGTCGCGCCGCCGGCGATGTCGCTGCGCTCGGTCAGGCTGTTGGTCTCGTTGCTCTGCACGCGCCGGAAGGCGGACAGCGAGAAGTTATAGATCAGGTCACCGAGACTGTCATTGCGGGTCCAGTTCAGGCTCGGCGACCACTGGCCGTCTTCCAGGCTCGTGCCCACGCGCAGGTCGTTCAAGCGCTTGCGAAAGCCTTCACGCAGCACGATGTTGATGCTGCCGGCGATGGCCCGCGCACCGGTCTCCGCGGTTGGTGCGCGCAGGATCTCGATGCGCTCGATCTGCTCCGGCGCGATCGAGTCGATCGAGAAGCCGGGCGGCATGCGCTCGCCGTCGAGCAGCAGCTGGGTGTAGCCGCCGGCCATGCCACGCAGGCGTGGGTTGCCGCCGCGTCCGCCGGGGCCAGGCATGGTCACGCCGGGCAGGCGTTTGAGCACCTCGCTGGTGCTGCTGTCGCCGAAGCGCTCGATGTCTTCGCGGCCAATGATGATCTTGGCGGCGGTGGCCTGGCGCCGCTGCTCGCCGTCCCCCGGCCGGCTGCCGGTGACATCGACACGCTGGGGCACCGTTGCCGGTGCCGAAGCTGCGGCCGCCGGTGCCGTCGGTTGAGCCAGCGTGGCGCAGGCGCTGAGCGCCAGCAGCGCAATGGCGCAGCGATGCGCGAGGACAGAAGACTGCATGGCGTAATTGTCGGGCAGCGATGTGAAGCGCCCGTTAACGGCCTGCCGCAAGCCAGCAGGTATGCTGCGGCCATCAACTGCTCACAGTCGCAGAAAGAATGCCGTGGCCGCACCCAATTACTCCTACGAAAAGCGCCAGCGCGAGCTGGCCAAGAAGCGCAAGCAGGAAGACAAGCGCAACAAGAAGGCCAATCCGCAGCCTGACGGTGGCCCTGGCGAACCCGATCCGGGCGAGGGCGGCGTCCCCGGCGAGGTGCCTCCGGGTACGTCTGCACCCAGCAACTGACGGCTACCGCCATGCCGGACAGCGTGCCGGTGCTGTTCAGCGATGACGCGCTGGTCGTCGTCGAAAAACCGGCCGGGCTGCTGGCCGTGCCCGGCCGTGGCGCCGACTTGCAAGACTGCGTGGCCTGCCGCGTCCAGACAATGTTTGGCGATGCGCTGGTGGTTCACCGCCTGGACCAAGCCACCTCGGGCCTGATGCTGTTGGCACGTGGGGTCGTGGCGCAGCGGGCGTTGAGCCGCAGCTTCGAGGCGCGCCAGGTCGGCAAGCGCTACGTGGCTGTTGTCCACGGCCTGGTCGAAGACGACGCTGGAAGCGTCGATTTGCCGCTGGCCGCAGACTGGCCGCAGCGCCCGCGCCAGCGTGTCGATGCCCAAGCCGGCAAGGCGTCACACACGCACTGGCGTGTGCTGTTGCGCGATGGCGCGGCGCAGACCACCCGGCTCGAACTCGAACCGGTCACCGGGCGCTCGCACCAGCTGCGGGTGCACCTGCTGGCCATCGGGCATGCCATTGTTGGCGACAGCTTGTACGCGCCCGCGCTGCCCTCGCCACGCCTGCTGCTGCACGCCAGCGCCTTGTCGATGGCGCACCCCGGCGACGGGCGCGCGCTGAACTTTTCCAGTACGGTACCGTTCTGAACCTGCTTTGGGAGTTGCGCCATGTCCTCGATGCCTGTGTTCGCTCAACGCCGCCGCCGCGTGCTGCTGGCTGCGGCCGGTGCCGCCTTCGTGGCGGCGCCGGCTCTCGCGCTGCGTGTGCACGCGCAAGTGCCCGTGCGGCGCCTGACGCCGTCCCAGGCCGAAGGACCGTTCTACCCCCTGACCCTGCCCGCTGACAGCGATGCAGACTTGCTGCGCAACGGCGCCCTGCGCTATGCCAAGGGCCAGCCCGCGTGGGTCGAAGGCACGGTCACCGACCTGGCCGGCCAGCCCGTGCGGGGGGCCGCGGTCGAGATCTGGCAGTGCGATGAGCAGGGCCATTACCACCACCCCGGCGACGGCGACCGCGCCGACCGGGCCTTCCAGGGTTTCGGCAGGGCCGTGGTTGACAGCGAGGGCCGCTACCGCTTTCGCACCATTCGACCCGTGGCCTACGGCGGACGCGCGCCACACATCCATGTCAAGGTCAAGCTTGATCGGCGCGACCTGCTGACCACCCAGTTGTACGCACAGGGCGACGCCGGCAACGCGCGCGACTTTCTCTGGCAACGCCTGCGCAATGACGAAGACCGCGCCGCACTCACCGTCGCCTTCGTGCCCGGCAGCGACGGCCTGCAGGCGCGCTTTGCGCTTGTCGTCGCAGCATGAGCGCCGCCGCTGAACACCTGTTCATCGTCACCGGCGCCTCGCGCGGCCTCGGTCGGGCGATTGCCCTGCAACTGCTGCGGCCTGGGCACAGCGTGCTCGGCCTGTCGCGCCGGGCGCCCGCCGCGCCCCCGGGCCTTGAGCAATGGCCCTGCGATCTGGCCGACCCGGTGCCGGTGGCAGCGCGCTTGCGCGCCTGGCTGGGCGGCCTTGACGCCCTGCGCTTCGCCAGTGCCACCCTGATCAACAACGCGGCGCTGCTGGCCGAGCCCGGACCGCTGCGCGATGCGGACGCCGCGTCACTCTCGGCGGCGGTGCGTGTCGGCCTCGAGGCACCGCTGTTGCTGACGGCAGCCTTCCTCGACGCCACGCGCGACTGGCCGGCCGCCAAGCGCGTGCTGCACATCTCGTCGGGTCTGGGCCGACGCGCCATGGCCTGCGCAGCGCCCTATTGCGCCGTCAAGGCCGCGCTCGATCACCTGGCGCGCGCGCAGGCGCTCGAGGAAGCTCTGCGTGCCAACGGTGCCAAAGTGGTTTCGCTAGCCCCCGGCATCATCGACACCGACATGCAGGTGCAACTGCGCGGCGCCGATGCAGCGGCTTTTCCTGACCGCGAAGCCTTCGTACAGATGAACAGCGGTGGTCAGTTGGACAGCCCGGACGCGGCTGCAGCCAAAGTCATCGCCTATCTGGCGCGGGCCGACTTCGGGCAGCAGCCCATCGGCGACGTGCGCGACGCCTGACAAGGCTTCCCGATCGATCGACAAGCGCCGGACGAACGGGACTCTTGTGTCGCCGAACGCGGATTCGCCGGTGAAGCTCAGCCGCCTTCGAAGCGCAAGCACTGCTGCCGCACCACCTCGGGCAAGAACTGCTCGTGCGACTGCGCGCTGCGCAGCCAGGCTGCATCGCTGCTGTGCGTGGCAACGAGCGCGTCGCGCAGCAGCATCAAGCCGGCCTCGGCGCGCAGCTCGACGGCGTGCGACTCGATGTCCTTGAGCGTCTGCGCGATCAGGTCACGCAAGGGACGGTGCTCGGCCGTCAGCGGGTCCACCACGATGCCGTCGAGGCCGAAGCGACAGGCCTGGAAGCGGTTGTAGGTGTAGGCCAGGTAGTCGTCCTCCACCGGTTCGAAGGGTTTCTCCAGCAGCAGCCAGCGCGCCACGCATTGCAGGTAGGCGGCAATGGCGGCGGCGCGCTCGACGGTGAGGGGTGTGTCCATCACGCGCACTTCGATCGTGCCGAACTCGGGCTTGGGCCGAATGTCCCAATAAAAGTCCTTCATCGACTCGACCACGCCGGTGCGGCGCATCTTGTCGAAGTAAACGCCGAACTCTCTCCAGGTCAGCGCGAAGGGCGCACGGCCCGACAGTGGGAAGGCGAAGACGGAGTTCAAGCGCGCGGACTGGAAGCCGGTGTCGGTGCCTTGCACGAACGGGGAGGAGGCCGACAGCGCGATCACATGCGGCACGAAGCGGCTCATGGCGTGCAGCAACCACAGTGCCTGGTCCGGCCCGGTGCAGCCGATGTGCACGTGCTGGCCAAACACCGTGAACTGCTTGGACAGGTAGCCGTACAGCTCTGAGACCTGGCGAAAGCGCGGGGTGTCGAAGATGCGACGGTGGCTCCAGTCCTGAAAAGCGTGGGTGCCGCCGCCGCACAGACGCAGGTTGAGTTTGGCGGCGTCTTCGACCAGCGCGTCGCGCACCTCGAGCAGCTCGCGGATGACATCCCCGTGGCCCTGGCAGATGCCGGTCGACAGCTCGATCATCGAGCTGGTGATCTCGGGCTTGACGTCGGCGGCGAGCTTGCGTCGCGACGTCAGGCGCAGCAGGTCGGCTGCACCCGGTGCAAGGTCGTAGTCGTGGCGATTGACGATCTGCAGCTCGAGCTCGACCCCCAGCGTGAAGGCTTTCGAGGTGGTGAATGCATCCAGACTCATGGGGTGCGGCGCCGTGGTTGCACATCGATTTCCCCAGCGGCGCGCAGACTCGCCATCACGAGCAGGGGCGCGCTCAATTCCAGCAGCGCCAGGCAGGACAGCAATACCGGCATCAGTTGTGCACCGGCGGCGGGGTGACGCAGCGAGAACTCCAGCCCCAGCACCCAGGCTGTGGCTGACATGGGCAACAACGCTGAGCCCAAGCACAGCGCCTGGCCCAGGCCCAGGCCGCTGGGCCGCGCCAGCATCAACACGGCCGTCGCCTTGGCGGCAGCGCGGGCCAGCACCAGGGCGGCGGCGATGCCCAGGGTTGCACCGATGGTGTCGATGCGCCACGCCGAGGCCACGGCCACGAACAGAACCAGTACCAGCACGCCGCCGGCGCTGCCGAAGTGGTGCGGCCAAACCCACGGCCGCTCGCTGCGGTTGCGCAGCCATATGCCGGCCAGCAACGGCACCAGCAGGGCCGAGAGTTGCAGCGTCTTGGCGAATACCAGGGCCAGCAGCACGGCGGCCAGCAGAAGCACCATGGCGTTGTCGTCGCGCAGATCGAAGCGACGCGCGATCAAGGCCAGGCCCTCGCCGAGCGCCGCCCCGACCAGGATCGAGCCGCAGAACGAAAACAAGACTGGTGAGAGCGCATGGAGCCAGGTTCCCGGATCGGACAACAGCAGGCCCGCGCTGAACAGTTTCAAGGCGAGCACCGCGTACAAGGTGTTCAGGGCGGCCAAGGCGAGCAAGCGTTCGGTCACCTGGCCCGCGGCGCGCAACTCACCGACCACGCGTTGCAGCACCGCCGGCGACACGCTGGCAGCGATGATCGCCAGCGGGGCCGCAACCTCCGGGCCCACCGCAAGAGAGCGCAGCACCAGCCAGACCGCGCCTGCCGCCAACGCTGCCTCGGCCAGGCTTGTGGCCCACAGCCAGGGGTTGCGTGCCAGCCAGCGCAGGTTCAAGCGCGCGCCGGCCTCGAAGAGCAGCAAGGCGAGGGCGCCGTCGATGGCCAGGCGCAGAGCGGGCTCATGGCCGCTGGCGCCGGCGCCACTGAGCGCAACAAGCGTGCCGACGACGCTGTAGCCGAGCAGGCGCGGCCAGCGCAGCCGGCGCCAGACCACTTCGCCCAGCAGCGCGGCCAGCAATGCCAGCAAGGCTGCGCCGAGCAGCGTGTCGGGCTCGAGGGCCCATGGCGTGGTGATCAGCGACCACAGGGTGTCGGTCATGGGGCCTTGGTGGGTTGACCGGTAGCCGCCGATGGTGACCGCAAGCACGCTGGCTGTGTGTCAGACAGTACGCCGTGTCTGCAAGTCCACAATGGCAGGTCGCACAGCCACCTGCCTTGGAGACGCCGCCATGCCCCACATGCTGCTCATCATTGAGCCCATTGGCCAACGCGAAGAGCGCGGCGTCGACAACGGCCGCGTCGTCTACCAGCAGATGCTGGACTTCACCGAGGAGTTGCGCACAGCGGGCGTGCTGATGGCGACCAGTTCGCTCGCCACTGCGGCGACGCGGCTGCAGCGGCCGGGTAGCGCCACGCCGCGCATGCTCGACGGGCCGTTTGCCGAGGCCAAGGAAATGGTCGGCGGCTTCTTCCTGCTCAATGTCGCCACGCGCGACGAGGCATTGGCCTGGGCCGCACGTTGCCCTGCGGCGGGCTGGGCCACGGTCGAGGTGCGCGAGACGGGGCCTTGCTTCACGTAGCTACTTGGTAGTTTCCCGAATCCGCACCCGCGCGTGTCGAATCGGGCGCCCGCCGTTCGTCGTGTCGATGAAAGGAGCGAAACACCATGCGTTTCATGATCATCGTCAATGCGACGGCCGACAGCGAAGCCGGCGTCATGCCACCCGCCTCACTGCTCGCCGAGATGGGTACCTTCCACGAAGAGCTGGCACGCGCCGGCGTGCTGCTCGACGGCGCGGGCCTGAAAGCCAGCGCCCACGGCTGGCGCGTGGCGATCGGTGCCGACGGCACGCGCCGCGTGCTCGATGGCCCGTTCACCGAAACCAAAGGGCTGATCGCCGGCTACACCCTGATCCAGGCGCGCTCGCGCGACGAGGCGCTCGAGTGGTCGCGCCGCTTCCCCAACCCCACTCCGGACGGCAGCGCCTGCGAGATCAACGTGCGCCAACTGTTCGAGGCCGAGGATTTCTAGTTCAACCCCAGACGGCATGACCCTTGTTAACACCGGAGACCTGTCATGAACATCACCATTGAAACGACCATCGCTGCGCCGATCGCCAGAGTCTGGGCGGCCTGGACCACGCCCGCGGACATCCAGCAATGGAATGCGGCCTCGGATGATTGGCATACCACCCGGGCGGCAGTGGATTTGCGCGTTGGTGGCGTGTTCTCCTCACGTATGGAAGCCAAGGACGGCAGCATGGGGTTCGACTTCACTGGCACCTACACCGCCGTCGTGGAGGACGAGCTGATCGTATTCGCGATGGACGACGGACGCGTCGTGCGCATCGAATTCGCGGCTGGCGCCACGGGCACGACGGTGCGCGAGACGTTCGAGGCCGAAGCCACCCACTCCGTTGAACAGCAGCGGCAGGGCTGGCAGGCCATCCTGGACAACTTTGCCCGCCACGTGCTGACGCGCGCTTGATCGCGCCGGCTGCGATTCAAGCAATCCCTTTGAGATCGCCACCATGCTGAAAACCATCCTTCTCGTCGTCGCCGGGGTCATCGCCGCGCTGCTGATCTACGCCGCTTTCAAACCCGACAGCTTCCGCCTCGCGCGCAGCGCGACCATCGCTGCGCCGCCCGACAAGGTGTTCGCGCTCATCAACGACCTGCGCCGCTTCAACGAATGGAACCCGTTCGCGAAGCTGGATCCGCAAAACGGCATCAGCTACGACACCGTGACCGTCGGCGTGGGCGGCGCCTACAACTGGCAGGGCAACAAGTCGGGCGCCGGACGCATGCAGATCGTCGAATCGGAGCCAGGGCGTCGCGTGTCGGCCAAGCTGGACTTCACGAAACCCTTCGTAGCCCACAACCTCGTTGACTTCACGGTCCAGGCACAAGGCGCTGGCTCCACCGTCACCTGGGCCATGCATGGCCCGATGCCCTACCTGAACCGCCTGATGACGACCTTTTTCGACATGGACAAGACGGTAGGCAAGGACTTCGAAGCCGGCCTCGCCAGCCTCAAGGCAATGGCCGAACAACCCTGAAAGGAATCTCTCATGCACACGCAAATCTTCGTCAACCTGCCGATTGCCGACATGGCGAAGTCGCAGGCCTTCTTCAAGGCCTTGGGCTACTCGTTCAACCCCGACTTCACGAACGACCAGGGCGCGGCTGTCGTGCTCGGCGACAACCTGTTCGCCATGCTCTTGGTGCACGACTTCTTCAGGACCTTCATCGACAAGCCCATCGCCGATGCGAAGAAGAGCACCGGGGTCATCGTGTGCCTGAGCTGCGCCAGCCGTGCCGAAGTCGATGCGCTCGTCGCCAAGGCCATCGCCGCCGGCGGCACGGTGCCGCGCGCGCCGCAGGACCACGGCTTCATGTATGGCCACGGCTTCGAAGACCTCGACGGCCACGTCTGGGAGCTCGTCCACATGAGCGGCATGCCGCCGAAGGAGTGAAGACCATGTTCAAGATGCAGTCGAAAATCACGCCCTTTCTCTGGTATGACCACCAGGCCGAAGACGCGGTCGCGCTCTACATCCGCCTGCTCGGCCACAGCCGCGTCGTGCACATACAGCGCTGGGGCGAGGGCTCGCCGTACACGGCGGGCAGCGTGATGGCGGTCAGCTTCGAGCTGCACGGCCAGCCACTCATCGCCTTCAACGGCGGCCCGCACTTCAAGCTCAACGAAGCGGCATCACTGTTCGTTCAATGTGACGACCAGGCCGAAGTCGACAAGCTCTGGGACGGCCTCATCGCCGACGGCGGCGCGCCCAGCCAATGCGGCTGGCTGAAAGACCGCTTCGGCCTGTCGTGGCAGATCGTGCCCAAGGTCCACATGCAGATGATGAGCGACAGCGACAGCACGCGGGTAGCCCGCGTCGTGCAGGCCATGATGAAGATGGGCAAGTTCGACATCGCCGCGCTCGAGCGCGCCTTCGACGGGCGGTGATCTCATCATGAAGGCGGTGGCATCGGCCAACATCGACGACTACATCGCGGCGCAAGTGCCCGCGGTGCAGCCGATCCTGCGGAAAATCCGGGCCATCGTGCGCGAAGAGGCGCCGGATGCGCAGGAAGCCATCAGCTACCGCATTCCCGCGTTCATGCAAGGCGGCGCGCTGATCTACTTCGCTGCGTTCAAGAAACACATCGGCATCTATCCGCCCGTGCGCGGCGACGCGGCGCTGCTCGACGCACTGGCACCGTACCGCGGCGAGAAGGGCAACCTGTCGTTCCCGCTCGCCCAGGCCATGCCTTACGAACTGATCCGCCGCGTCGCCCGCCAACGCGTCGAGGAAAACGCCGCGCGTTCGTCCGCGCGCGGCGGCTCGTCAAAGTAGCGCCGTGTCCACCCCATCGCAGGCCACGCACGATGCCATCGCCACCGTCTGGCGGCTCGAAGCAGCGACGGTCATCGCTGCCGTCGCGCGGATCACGCACGATGTCGGCGTGGCTGAGGAACTGGCCGGCGATGCGCTCGTCGCCGCGCTCGAACACTGGCCAAAGGACGGTGTGCCGGCCAACCCCGGCGCCTGGCTCACCACGACCGCCAAGCGCCGCGCGCTCGACCACCTGCGCCGCCGTGCCATGGCCGCAGCCGAACACGAAGCGCTGGCACTCGACGACGAAGCCCGCGAGACGCAGGTCGTGCCGAGCGTGACCGAGACCCTGATCGCCGCCGAGGCCGACCCGGTCGGCGACGACCTACTGCGCCTGGTCTTCACCGCCTGCCATCCGGTGTTGTCGCGCGACGCACAGGTCGCGCTGACGCTCAAGCTCGTCGCCGGCTTGGCCACCGACGAGATCGCACGCGCCTTTCTCGCCGCCGAAGCGACGATCGCGCAGCGCATCGTGCGCGCCAAGCGCACGCTCGCCGACGCGCGTGTGCCCTTCGAGTTGCCGCCGCGCGAACAGTTGGGCGAGCGCCTCGCGGCCGTGCTCGAAGTCGTGTACCTGATCTTCAACGAAGGCTATGCGGCCACCAGCGGCGGCGACTGGATGCGCCCGGCGCTGTGCCACGAGGCGCTGCGCCTGGCACGCATGCTGAGTGCGCTCACGCCGGCCGAGGCCGAGGTGCATGGCCTGCAGGCGCTGCTCGAAATCCAGGCCTCGCGCGCAGCGGCACGCATCGACGCCCAGGGCCAGCCGATCCTGCTGA
>JANNGJ010000259.1:0-7881 GCA_031403815.1 Burkholderiales bacterium
CAGGCCAAGGAAGCGCGCCTGCACATCCTGGGCAAGATGCAGGAGTCGGTGGGCACGGCCAAGGCCGAGGTCTCGCAGTTCGCCCCGCGCCTGTACACGATGAAGATCAACCCGGAGAAGATCCGCGACGTCATCGGCAAGGGCGGCGCCGTGATTCGTGCGCTGACGGAAGAAACCGGCTGCGTCATCGACATCGGCGAAGACGGCACCATCACCATCGCCTCGAACGAAGCCGAGAAGGCCGAGTACGCCAAGAAGCGCATCACCGAGATCACGGCCGAGGCGGAAGTCGGCAAGGTCTATGAAGGCGCGGTGACCAAGATCCTCGACTTCGGTGCGCTGATCAACATCCTGCCCGGCAAAGACGGCCTGCTGCATATCAGCCAGATCGCCCACCAGCGCGTCGAGCGCGTCGAAGACTTCTTGCAGGAAGGCCAGATCGTCAAGGTCAAGGTGCTGGAGACGGACGAAAAGGGCCGCATCAAGCTGTCGCTCAAGGCCCTGCTCGACAAGCCCGAGGGCTATGTCGAAGAAGAGCGTCCGCGCCGTGACTTCGGCGATCGTGGTGACCGCGGCCCGCGCCGTGACGACCGTGGCCCGCGCCGCGAGCGTGAGCCGCGTGAGCACCGCGAACCGCGTGCTGATGCACCGGCGGCCGATTCCGTCGCGCCGGCACCGAGCCAGGACGGCGGCGAGCGCCAGCCCGGCTGAGGCTCGGCCAGGCCAAGCGTCTGATGCGTGCGATCGAGATCCGGCAGTTCGGCGCCCCCGAGGTGCTGTGGGAAACCACGCGCCCTGACCCGGTTGCCGGGCCGGGCGAGGTGCTGATCCACGTTACCGCTTCGGGTATCAATCGGCCTGACGTGCTGCAAAGGAAGGGCCTGTACCCGATGCCGCCGGGGGTCTCGGACCTGCCGGGGCTCGAGGTGGCAGGCAGCGTAGTGGGCGGCGCCGCAAGTGAACTCAAGGCCGCGGGCCTGGCGCTCGGCGACCGCGTCTGTGCGCTGGTGGCCGGGGGCGGCTATGCCGAGCTGTGCGTCGCGCCGATCGCCCAGACCCTGCCGGTGCCGCGCGGCCTCTCCGACATCGAGGCTGCCAGCCTGCCCGAGACCTTCTTTACCGTCTGGCAGAACGTGTTTCACATCGCCGCGCTGCAAGCCGGGGAGTGGCTGCTGGTGCAGGGCGGCTCGAGCGGCATCGGTGTCAGCGCCTTGCAACTGGCCAAGGCCCTGGGCGCGCGGGTCATCGTCACAGCGGGCAGTGATGAGAAGTGTGCGGGCTGCATTGCACTGGGTGCCGACCACGCCATCAACTACCGCAGCCAGGACTTCGTCGCCGAAGTCCTGCGCATCACTGAGAAGCGCGGTGTCGATGTGGTGCTCGACATGGTGGCTGGCGACTACGTGGCGCGCGAAGTCGAGTGCCTGGCTGTCGACGGCCGCATCGCCATCATCGCTGTGCAGGGCGGCAGCAAAAGTGCGCTTGATGTCGGCGCGGTGCTGCGCAAGCGCCTGTCCATCGTCGGCTCGACCCTGCGCCCGCGCAGCGTGGCCTACAAAGGTGTGTTGGCCCTGGCACTGCGCGAACGCGTCTGGCCGCTGATTGAAGCCGGCCGCATCAAGCCCGTGATACATCAAGTGTTCCCTGCGTCCGAGGCCGCTGCCGCCCACGCGCTGATGGAGTCGAGCACTCACGTCGGCAAGATCGTTCTCAACTGGAAGACCTGACCATGCGCAAGCAGCTCGTCGTCGGTAACTGGAAGATGCACGGCAATCACCCGGCCAACGCCGAGTTGTTGGCGGGCATCGTCGCGGCGCGGCCCTTCGTTGCCGACGTGGCAGTGTGCGTGCCTGCGCCTTACCTGGCGAGCACGGCGGTGGCGTTGGCTGCGCATGACATCCGCTGGGGCGCACAAGACTGCTCGGCCCACGAACAGGGCGCCTACACCGGCGAGGTGTCGGCCGCCATGCTGGCCGAGTTCGGCTGCCGCTATGTCATCGTTGGCCACTCCGAGCGCCGCGGCTACCACGCCGAGAGCGACCAGTTGGTGGCCGACAAGGCCAAGGCGGCCCTGGCACGCGGTGTCACGCCCGTCGTCTGCGTTGGCGAAACCCTGGCCCAGCGCGAAGCCGGCGAGACCGAAGCCGTCGTCAAGCGCCAGCTCTCTGCCGCGATCCACGCCCTGGCCCATTGCGCCGGGGAAATGGTGGTGGCCTACGAACCCGTCTGGGCCATCGGCACGGGTCTCACGGCTACGCCGGAGCAAGCCCAGGCCGTGCATGCCCTGCTGCGTGCGCAATTGCGTGCCGCCACGGCGCGCGCCGATGACATGAAGATCCTGTACGGCGGCAGCGTCAAGCCCGACAACGCGGCCACCCTTTTCGCGCAACCCGACATCGACGGCGGACTGATCGGTGGAGCCTCCTTGAAGGCAGCCGACTTCGTCGCCATTTGCCGTGCAGCGCACTGATATTCACTAAGCGAAAACAAAATGCAAATCTGGTTGAACCTCGTGCTGGCCCTCCAGCTCATCACTGCGATCGCCATGATCGGCCTGGTCCTCGTGCAACAAGGCAAGGGCGCTGACGTGGGTGCTTCGTTCGGCAGCGGCGCGTCCGGCAGCTTGTTCGGCGCCACGGGCAGCGCGAACTTCCTGTCGCGCTCGACGGCAGTCTGCGCCACGATCTTCTTCATCAGCACCTTGGCCTTGGCCTACTTCGGCAACCGCGACAACGCGGTCCGCGGTGGCGGTGGCAGCGTGTTCGAGCGTGCCGGCGCAGCGGCCCCTGCGGCCAGCACACCCGCGCTGGTGCTGCCCCCTGCGGTTGGGCAGATTCCTACTGCACCGGCGGTAGCTGCGCCAAGTACCCCTGCGGTCGTTGCGCCTACGGCGTCGGCCCCGAAGTAATCGGTATTTGCCCTTAGAATTCCGAGTTGTTTCGGGCGCTTTACGTGAGAGCGATCGGGCACAGAAAGAAGACACCGCCGACGTGGTGAAATTGGTAGACACGCTATCTTGAGGGGGTAGTGGCGAAAGCTGTGCGAGTTCGAGTCTCGCCGTCGGCACCAGATAGTTTCTCGACCCAAACGCCGATTCGGCAGCGAGCACGACCCTTAGCCCATGGACCTGCAACCCTACCTGCCCGTGATCCTGTTCATCCTGGTCGGTGTGGCGGTCGGCGTGGCGCCCCAAGTGTTGGGTTTTGTATTCGGTCCGAACCGGCCCGATGCGGCGAAGAACAGCCCCTACGAATGCGGTTTCGAGGCCTTCGAAGACGCCCGCATGAAGTTCGATGTGCGCTACTACCTGGTGGCCATCCTCTTCATCCTGTTCGACCTCGAAATCGCCTTCCTCTTCCCCTGGGCGGTGTCGCTCAAAGAGATCGGCCCCACCGGCTTCTGGGCCATGATGGTTTTCCTTGGCATCCTCGTGGTCGGCTTCATCTACGAGTGGAAGAAGGGCGCCCTGGACTGGGAGTAGGCACGCAATGGGCATCGAAGGCGTTCTCAAAGAGGGTTTTGTCACCACACAGGTGGACACCCTCATCAATTGGTCGAAGACCGGCTCACTGTGGCCGATGACCTTCGGCCTGGCCTGCTGTGCCGTGGAAATGATGCACGCTGGTGCCGCCCGCTACGACATCGACCGCTTCGGCATGCTGTTCCGCCCCAGCCCGCGGCAAAGCGACTTGATGATCGTTGCCGGCACCCTGTGCAACAAGATGGCGCCGGCCCTGCGCAAGGTGTACGACCAGATGGCCGAGCCGCGCTGGGTGCTGAGCATGGGCTCCTGCGCCAATGGCGGCGGCTACTACCACTACAGCTACTCGGTCGTGCGCGGCTGCGACCGCATCGTGCCCGTCGATGTGTATGTGCCCGGCTGCCCGCCGACCGCCGAGGCGCTGCTCTACGGCATTCTGCAGTTGCAGGCCAAGATCCGGCGCGAGAACACGATCGCTCGCTGACCGTGCAATCTCATAACTTCACGCGATGACCGTAAAACTCGACGCCCTGCAGGTGGCGCTGGAGGCAGCGCTGGGCCCCAAGATCGCCCGCTTCGAGCGCGAGCGTGGCGAAATCACGGTCACCGTCCAGGCGCCAGGCTACCTGGCGGTTGCGCAGACGCTGCGTGACGACCCAACCCTGGCCTTCGAGCAACTGATGGACCTGGCCGGCCTGGACCTCAGCAGCTGGAAGGACCAGCCCCATGACGGCCCGCGCTTCGTCGTGGTCTCGCACCTGCTGTCAATCACGCAGAACTGGCGCCTGCGGCTCAAGGTGGTCTGCCCCGACGATGAGTTGCCCCTGGTGGCTTCCCTCACCGAGGTGTGGAGCAGTGCCAGCTGGTATGAGCGCGAAGCCTTCGATCTCTACGGCATCCTGTTCGAGGGCCACCTTGACCTGCGCCGCATCCTCACCGACTACGGCTTCATCGGCCACCCGATGCGCAAGGACTTCCCGGTCTCGGGTCATGTCGAGATGCGCTACGACGCCGAGCAAAAGCGCGTGATCTACCAGCCAGTCTCGATCGAGCCGCGCGAAGTCACGCCGCGCATCGTGCGCGAAGACAACTACGGCGGAATGACATGACAGGCGCTGTCGTGATCAAGCAGGGGCCGCGGAACCGGCTTTGCCGGGCCGCTGGCGCCGCCCCCTGGGGGGAGGCGGCCGCAGGCCGCTTCGGGGGGGTCTAGTTCTCATGGCCGAGATCAAGAACTACACGCTGAACTTCGGCCCGCAGCACCCGGCCGCGCACGGCGTGCTGCGCCTGGTGCTCGAGCTCGACGGCGAAGTGATCCAGCGCGCCGACCCGCACATCGGCCTGTTGCACCGCGCCACCGAGAAGCTGGCCGAGAGCAAGACTTTCATCCAGTCGCTGCCCTACATGGACCGCCTCGACTACGTGTCGATGATGGCCAACGAGCACGCCTATTGCCTGGCGATCGAGAAGCTGATGGGCATCGAGGTGCCCGAGCGTGCGCAGTACATCCGCGTCATGTTCTCCGAGATCACGCGCCTGCTGAATCACCTGCTCTGGCTCGGCGCGCACGGCATCGACTGCGGTGCGATGAATATCCTGATTTATGCGTTTCGCGAGCGCGAGGATCTGTTCGACGTTTACGAGGCAGTGTCGGGTGCGCGCATGCACGCGGCCTACTTCCGGCCCGGCGGCGTGTACCGCGACCTGCCCGACGTGATGCCGCAGTACCGCGTCAGCCGCATCAAGAACCAGAAGGCCATCGACGCACTCAACGCCAACCGCCAGGGCTCGATGCTCGATTTCATCGACGACTTCTGCGCCCGCTTCCCGGCCAATGTCGATGACTACGAAACGCTGTTGACGGACAACCGCATCTGGAAGCAGCGCACCGTTGGTATCGGCGTCGTCACGCCCGAGCGGGCCCTGAACCTCGGCTTCTCGGGTCCGATGCTGCGCGGCTCGGGCGTCGAGTGGGACTTGCGCCGCAAGCAGCCCTACGAGGTCTACGACCGGCTTGATTTCGACATTCCGGTCGGCGTCAATGGCGACACCTATGACCGCTACCTGGTGCGCATTGAAGAAATGCGCCAGAGCAACCGCATCATCCAGCAGAGTTCGCAGTGGCTGCGTGCCAACCCCGGCCCGGTCATCACCACCAACCACAAGGTGGCGCCGCCGTCGCGCGTGGACATGAAGACCAACATGGAGGAGCTGATCCATCACTTCAAGCTCTTCACGGAAGGCATGCACGTGCCCGAGGGCCAGGCCTATGCCGCGGTCGAGCACCCGAAGGGCGAGTTCGGCATCTACCTTGTCAGCGACGGTGCGAACAAGCCCTACCGCCTGAAGATCCGCGCGCCCGGCTTCCCACACCTGGCCGCGCTTGACGAGATGGCGCGCGGCCACATGATCGCTGACGCTGTGGCCATCATCGGCACCATGGACATCGTGTTCGGCGAGATTGACCGATGAAAACCACCCCCGTAGCGCCTTCGGCGCTCCCCCTCAAGGGGGCGACGCCAGCGGTCCGGCTGAACCGGACCCGCGGCGCCTGCTTGGCAGCGCTGACGCCCCCAGTTTCCGAGTCTTCGAGATGAGCTTCAGTCCTGCCACGATCACGCGCTTCGCCAGGGAAGTCGCCAAGTACCCGCCCGACCAGAAGGTCTCGGCGGTGATGGCCTGCCTGGCCATCGTGCAGCAGGAGCAAGGCCACGTTTCGCGCGAAGCCGAGGAGGGCGTCGCGGCCTACCTGGGCATGCCGACCATTGCGGTGCATGAGGTGACCACCTTCTACAACATGTACAACCAGCAGCCGCTGGGGCGTTTTAAGTTCAATGTCTGCACCAATCTGCCGTGTGCGCTCCGCGATGGCGACAAGGCCCTGGCCCACCTGTGCAAGAAGTTCGGCGTCGAGCCCTATGGCACCAGCGCCGACGGCCTCTTCACCGTGCAGCCCAGCGAGTGCCTGGGCGCCTGCGCCGATGCACCAGTGATGCTGGTCAATGACCGCCAGATGGTCAGCTTCATGAGCAATGCCCGCCTCGACGAACTGGTCGATACGCTGAAGGCGCAAGCTCAATGATGCTCGATCTGTCACGCTTCCAGGCTGCGGGCCACGAGACCTGCTTCCACGGCCGTCACATCCAGCCGCAGATCTACGCCGGCCTGGACGGCAAGAACTGGCGCCTGCAAGACTACCTGGCGCGCGGCGGCTACCAGGCGCTGAAGAAGATTCTCGGGCTCGACGGTGGCGCCGGGATGACGCCCGACCAGGTCGTCGCCGAGGTCAAGGCCAGCGCTCTGCGCGGCCGCGGCGGCGCGGGCTTCCCGACCGGCCTGAAGTGGAGCTTCATGCCACGCATGTTCCCCGGGGCCAAGTACCTGGTGTGCAACTCCGACGAAGGCGAGACCGGCACCTGCAAGGACCGCGACATCCTGGCCTACAACCCGCACATCGTCATCGAGGGCATGGCCATCGCCGCCTACGCGATGGGCGTGAAGGTAGGCTACAACTACATCCATGGCGAGATCTTCGAGGTCTATGAGCGCTTCGAGGCCGCGCTGGACGAAGCCCGTGGCGCCGGCCTGCTGGGGGATCGCATCCTGGACAGCGACTTCAGCTTCCAGCTTCAGGCCTTCCACGGTTTCGGCGCCTACATCTGCGGCGAAGAGACGGCCCTGCTCGAATCGCTCGAGGGCAAGAAGGGTCAGCCGCGCTTCAAGCCGCCGTTCCCGGCCAGCTACGGTCTGTACGGCAAGCCGACGACGATCAACAACACAGAGACCTTTGCTGCGGTGCCGTGGATCATCAACAACGGCGGCGTGCCTTACCTTGAGATCGGCAAGCCGAACAACGGCGGCACCAAGATCTTTTCCATCGTTGGTGATGTCGAGTTGCCTGGCAACTACGAGATCCCGCTTGGCACACCCTTCGCCAAGCTGCTCGAGCTGGCCGGCGGCGTCAAGGACGGTGCGCTCAAGGCCGTGATCCCGGGCGGGTCGTCAGCGCCGGTGCTTCCCGCCGCAACGATGATGGACATCACGATGGACTACGACGCCATCGCCAAGGCCGGCTCCATGCTCGGCTCGGGCGCGGTGATCGTGATGAATGACACCCGCTGCATGGTCAAGAGCCTGTTGCGCCTGTCCTACTTCTACCAGCATGAGAGCTGCGGCCAATGCACGCCTTGCCGCGAAGGCACCGGCTGGCTCTGGCGCGTGGTGGATCGCATCGAGCATGGCAAGGGCCGCATCGAAGACATCGACCTGCTGAACTCGGTGTCGGAAAACATCATGGGCCGCACCATCTGCGCGCTCGGCGATGCGGCGGCGCTGCCGGTGCGCGGCATGATCAAGCACTTTCGCGACGAGTTCGTGCACCACATCGAGCACAAGACGTG
>JANNGJ010000260.1:0-3336 GCA_031403815.1 Burkholderiales bacterium
GGCGCTGCGCCGCTGTATGCCCGCGTGACGGAGATCACCGGCAAGACCGCGGTGCTGAAGACGCTAAAGGAATACACCCACCAGAAGAACGCGGTGTGGGGCGTGACGGCACGCAACCGCGAACAGAACTTTGCCCTGAACCTGCTGATGGACCCGGAGTGCGACTTCATCACCCTGACCGGCACGGCAGGCACGGGCAAGACCTTGATGACGCTGGCCGCCGGCCTGGCCCAAGTGATGGACGACCGCCGCTACAGCGAGATCATCGTCACCCGCGTCACCGTGCCGGTGGGTGAAGACATTGGCTTCCTGCCCGGCACCGAAGAAGAAAAGATGGGCCCGTGGATGGGCGCGCTGGACGACAACCTTGAGGTCTTGTCACGCAGCGACGGCGGCGCTGGCGAATGGGGTCGCGCCGCCACCAACGACCTGGTGCGCAGCAAGATCAAGATCAAGAGCCTGAACTTCATGCGCGGGCGCACCTTCCTGAACAAGTACCTGATCATCGACGAGGCGCAGAACCTGACGCCCAAGCAGATGAAGACCTTGATCACGCGCGCCGGCCCCGGCACCAAGATCGTCTGCCTGGGCAACCTGGCGCAGATCGACACGCCCTACCTGACGGAAGGCAGCTCGGGCCTGACCTATGCGGTGGACCGTTTCAAGGGCTGGCCGCATGGCGGCCACGTGACGCTGGCGCGCGGCGAGCGCTCGCGCCTGGCCGACTTCGCGTCTGAGGTGCTGTAGCGCTCAGCGCTTGAGTTCCTCGAAGAAGGCTTTGGCGTTCGCGTCACGCCCCAGGAAGCGCCGCACCAAGGTTTCAGGGGGCAACTGGCCGCCACTGGCCAGCACGGTGTCGCGGTAGCGCCGCCCGACTGCCGCGTCGAGCTTGTCAGCACCAAATGCGGTGCGCATGTCGGTGGCCACCACCTCGCTCCACAAGTAGCCGTAGTAGCCGGCCGCATAGCCTGTCGCCACGTGGCTGAAGCCGACCGGGAACATCGTGCCGCTGACATGGCCCAGCGGCGTGTCGCCTTGCAAACGCGCCCACAGCGCCATCGGATCGGCGGCGGCAGCGTCGTACAACGCCAGGTCATAGCTGGCCTGTAAGCGCTGGGTGGCGTACTGCATGCCTTTGCCATAGCGCTCAGCCACCTTGGCCCTGGCCAGCAGGTCGTCCGGCACCGCCATGCAGGTCGGGCAAACGTCGCGCATCAGGGCCAGTACCTTCGGGTCGTAGGCCCAGTCTTCGAGCATCTGCGACGGTGCTTCAACGAAGTCCCACACCTCGCGGCCAGCGCTGTAGCGCGTCATGCCCAGGTTGTTGTGCAGAGCGTGGCCGAACTCGTGCAGCAAGGTCTCCAGCTCGTCCAGGCTCAGGCCCTTGCGGTCGAAGTTGACCACCAATGCGGCCTGCGGCGCACGCTTCTGGCGTGTGGCCGAGGTGCGCGTGGACCACACCGCCGCGTGTCCGTATTTGCCCTCACGCGGATAGGCGTCGACGTACAAAGCGGCGAGCGCTTTGCCGGTCTTGACATCGATGGCACGAAAGGCCATCGCATCGGGATGCCACAGCTTCACGCCGTGGATCCGCTCGTAGCGCACACCCATCATCTTCTCGGCCACGCGCATCACGAAGGCCAGGCTCTCCAGCGGCGGGAAATAGGGGCGGAAGGCATCCTGGTCAACGCTGTAGCGCTCGCGTTTCGTGCGCTCGGTGTAGAAGGCCAGGTCCCAGCGCTGCAACTTGGCGTCGGCTTGGCCGGTGTCGAGTGCCTTGGCCTGGCGCAGCTCCTCAAGCTCCGTCTTCTCGCGGACCACCACAGCCAGGCGCACGTCATCGAGAAAGCGCGTGGCGGTGTCGGTGCTGCGCACCATGCGCCGGCGCAGCGTGAAATCGGCATAGCTCTTGAAGCCGAAGAGTTGCGCGTACTCGCGCCGCAACTGGCCCAGCTCGGCCAGCAGCTTCAGGTTGACGCTGCCACCCTGGTCTTGGCGCGCTCGCCACATGCGCTCGCGTGCCGTGGCGCTGACCGCGCCCTGCATCAGCGGCACCGAAATCGGCGTCTCCAGCCCCAACAGCACGCGGCCCTGGTCGTCGCGCTGGGCATCCTTCCAAACCCCTTCGGGCACGCCCTTCAGTTCATCGGGCGTGAAGGCCAGTTTGGTGTTCTCGTCGCGGATGTTCTTGTCGAACTGCTGGCCCAGATCGGTGATGCGGTCGCTGATCTGCTTGGCGCGTGCCCGCTGGGCCTTGGCCAGGCCGACGCCGGCATCCTCGAAACCCTCGATGGTGGTCTGCAACACGTGCCGGTCAATCTCATCGCGACCCGTCGCCGCTTTGGCGGCCCGGTAGAGCGCCTCGTTCTGGTTCAGCGACGAATAGAAGTCCTGCCAGCGCAGCTCACACGCTTCGCTGGCGTCACGGATCGCCTTGCCCGGGTGCACCTGGGACAGGAAGGAGACCGGACTGGACATGTCCTCAAGTCGGCCATTGAGATCGTCGTAGGCTGCGAGCCAGCGCGGGCCGCCGCGCACGCGAACCAGTCGCTTGAGCGCCGCGTCGGCGTGACGCAGGTACTGCGTGCAGCGGGCGTCGAGCGCCGCAGGCGTGGCGAAGTGCGCAAAGGCGGGGCCAGGTAACGGGGCCGGGTTCGCCGCAAGGCTGCTTGTGGCAGCCAGGGCCAAAGACCAAATGGCGATACGGGTCTGCATGCGGCCTGGGGCTCGTGGAAAGGCGAACATTGTGCCTGCGCGACCCCACTCTGCCCGCCGCGCTTGCGACAGGCTGCGCCCTCCAGGGGCCGAGTGACGCTTCAACTGGCGGCCACGATTTCCTTGACCTGCTGCAAGGCGCTGGGGTCTTCGATCGTTGTCAAGTCCCCCGGATCACGCCCCTCGCACACTGCCTGGATAGCGCGCCGCAGCAGCTTGCCCGAACGTGTCTTCGGCAAGGCGCTGACGAAGCGCACGCGCGCCGGCCGGGCCAGCGCGCCGAGCTGGTCGGCCACGACTTTCATCATCTCGCCTTCGAGCTTGAGCACGTCGGCGTGCGTCGCAGCGCGCGCGGGGTCCTTCAACACCACAAAGGCCATCGCGACCTGGCCCTTGAGTTGATCGGCAACGCCGACCACGGCCACCTCGGCCACGTTGGCGTGGCTGGACAAGCTCTCTTCGATCTCACGCGTTCCCAGGCGATGGCCGGCGACGTTGATGACGTCGTCAGTGCGGCCGAGGATGAAGAAATAGCCGTCTTCGTCGCGGATGCCCCAGTCGAAGGTGTTGTAGACCTGTCGGCCGGGGATGCTGTCCCAATAGGTCTTGACGAAGCGCGCG
>JANNGJ010000261.1:0-8779 GCA_031403815.1 Burkholderiales bacterium
CTTCGCCATGGAGTTTCTGCCGCAGCAGAACAAGGTGGTCGCGGGCGACAAGCTCAAGGGTCAGCTGATGGCCACCGGCAAGCATGTCATCGTCATCGGCGGCGGCGACACCGGCAGCGATTGTGTGGGCACCAGCAACCGCCATGGCGCGGCCAGCGTGACGCAGTTCGAGCTGTTGCCGCAGCCGCCCGAGGTCGAGAACAAGCCGCTGGTCTGGCCCTACTGGCCGATCAAGCTGCGCACCAGCTCCAGCCACGAAGAGGGCTGCCAGCGTGAGTTCGCCATCGCCACCAAGGAGCTGATGGGTGACGGGTCTGGCAAAGGGGGCAAGGGCGGCAAGGTCAGCGCACTCAAGACGGTTCGGGTCGAGTGGCAGGGCGGCAAGATGGTTGAGGTGGCCGGCAGCGAGCAGGTGCTCAGGGCCGATCTGGTGCTGCTGGCGATGGGCTTCGTCAGCCCGGTGGCCTCGGTGCTCGAAGCCTTCGGCGTCGAGCGCGACAACCGCGGGAACGCCAAGGCCAGCACCGAGGGCGCGGCCAGCTACCGCACCAATGTCGACAAGGTCTTCGCCGCCGGCGACATGCGCCGCGGCCAGAGCCTGGTGGTCTGGGCCATCCGCGAAGGGCGCCAGGCGGCGCGCGCCGTCGATGAAGCCTTGATGGGGGTCAGTGACCTGCCGCGTTAGGTTAGGTAAGACACAAGCTGTAATGAGCCGCCAGGGGGGAATCCCGCATGTCTTGGGCATGCGTGAGAGAATCGCAGCCACAAAAACACCCCGCGCCCGGGCTGCTCTCGCCCGCCACGCCGCTTGAACCAAGACACCCTGATCGAGATCGACCACGTCACGTTTGGCTATGACGCCACCCGAACGATCCTCGACGACATCAGCCTCACTTTTGCACGAGGCAAGGTCACGGCCATCCTCGGCGGCTCGGGCTGTGGCAAGACCACGCTGCTGCGCCTGATCGGCGGCATGGCCGCGGCCAGTCGCGGCCGGGTGGTGTTTGACGGCGAACTGGTCGACGCCCGCGACCGTGCTCGTTTGCTGGTGCAGCGTCGGCGCATGGGCATGCTGTTCCAGTTCGGCGCCCTCTTCACGGATTTGACTGTGTTCGACAACGTCGCCTTTCCGCTGCGCGAGCATTCGGGCCTGTCGGAGTCGATGATCCACGACATCGTGCTGATGAAGCTGCAGGCGGTCGGCCTGCGCGGCGCTGCCGATCTGCGGATTGCGGAGGTGTCGGGCGGCATGGCGCGGCGTGTGGCCCTGGCCCGTGCTGTTGCGCTGGATCCGGAACTGATCATGTACGACGAGCCCTTTGCCGGCTTGGACTTGATCTCGATGGGCGTGGCCTCCAACCTGATCCGCAAGCTCAATGATGCGACTGGCGCAACCTCGCTGGTGGTCTCGCACGATGTGCCCGAGTGCATGGCCATCAGTGACCACGTCGTCCTGTTGGCCAACGGCGGGCGCATCGTGGCCCAGGGCACGCCGGCCGAGCTGATGGCCTCGAAGGACCCCGAGACGCGCCAATTCGTTCGCGGCGAACCCGACGGTCCGATCAAGTTTCACTACCCCGCGCGCGCCCTGGCCGAAGACTTTGGCGTCGATGTGGTCGAGGCTTCGACATGAAACGCCGCACCACTCTCTATGCAGGTACCGGGCAGCGAAGCCTGGGGCGGGCGCCATGACACTGCATGACCGTGTAGCGGCCGTCGGTGCGCTGACGATCCGCGCCGTGCGCTCCTTCGGGCGCGCCGGTTTGTTCTTTGCCGACCTGCTCGTGCACATGCCGGCGGCATTGCGGCGCTTCAGCCTGGTGGTGCACCAGGTACACGCCATCGGCAACCGCTCGCTGGTCATCATCCTGTCGTCGGGTCTGGCGGTCGGCTTCGTGCTTGCATTGCAGATGTACTACGCGCTGGTGCCCTTTGGCGCCACCGAGTCCCTGGGCCAAATCGTCAACTTGTCGTTGGTGCGTGAACTCGGCCCGGTGGTCACGGCGCTGCTTTTCGCGGGGCGCGCGGGCACCTCGCTGACGGCCGAGATCGGCCTGATGAAGGCCGGTGAGCAATTGGCCGCGATGGAAATGATGGCGGTGGACCCACGCAGCCGTGTGCTGGCGCCGCGTTTCATCGCCGGCGTGATCTCGATGCCCTTGCTGGCGATCCTGTTTTCGGCCGTCGGCATCCTGGGCGCCTGGGTCGTCGGCGTGCTGCTGATCGGCCTGGATGGCGGCAACTTCTGGTCCGTGATGCAGATCCGCGTCGATGTCTGGCGCGACGTCGGCAACGGCGTGGTCAAGAGCTTTGCCTTCGGTATCGTCTGCACCGCGGTGGCGCTCTACCAGGGCTTTGTCACCGAAGCCACGCCCGAGGGCGTGGCCTATGCCACCACCCGCACCGTTGTCGTCTCCTCGCTGTCGGTGCTGGCAATCGATTTCATGCTCACGGCGTTGATGTTCTCGACGCCATGACGCCTTCCGGAGACCCAAGATGAGCAAAAGAGCGATAGAAACCATGGTCGGCGTGTTCGTGCTGCTCGGCATTGCCGGGGCCCTGTTTCTCTCCCTCAAGGCGGCCAACCTGGCCAGCTTTGGCGAGCGCAAGGGTTACACCGTCAGTGCCAAGTTCGACAACATCGGGGGCTTGAAGGCGCGCGCACCGGTGCGCAGCGCCGGCGTCACGATCGGGCGCGTGCTGAAGATCCGCTTGGACCCCAAGACCTACCAGGGCGTGGTCACCATGGAGATTCATGATGACGTGCGCTTCCCCAAGGACTCGTCGGCCAAGATTCTCACGTCGGGCCTGCTGGGCGACCAGTATGTCGGCATGGAGCCCGGCGCTGACGAGAAGGAACTCGTGGCCGGTGACGTGATCCGACAAACCCAATCGGCCGTGGTGCTGGAAAACCTGATCGGACAAATGATCTTCAACAAGGCTGCCGACGCGGGTGACAGCACCCCCTCGGACAAGAAATGACCCGCCGCTTCGCCGTTCGCCCAAGCCGGATTGCGACGGGGGTCTGCCTGATCGCGCTGGCTGGCACAGCCCATGCGCAAAGCGAGCGCGATCCGATCGAAGGCTGGAACCGGGCCGTTTTCGGTTTCAACGAGGGCTTGGATGCGGCCGTGCTGAAGCCGCTGGCCACAGGCTACAAAGCGCTTGTGCCCGAGTTGGTGCGCAATGGCGTGACCAACGTCTTCAACAACGTCGGTGATGGCTGGTCGGCCATCAACCAGTTGCTGCAGGGCAAGCCGGTGGCCGCGGCCCAGATGACCATGCGCGTGGCCACCAACAGCTTGTTCGGCATTGCCGGCTTGTTTGATGTGGCCAGCGACCTGGGCATCGAGCGCCAGCCCGAAGACTTCGGCCAGACCCTCGGCCGCTGGGGCCTGCCCGCCGGCCCCTACATCGTTCTGCCGCTGCTCGGCCCATCGTCGGTGCGTGAAACGGCGGCCTTGCCGGTGGACATGCAGTGGCGGCCGGCGGCCCTGAGCAACGACACTGGCACGCGCGTTGGCATTTCGGCGCTTCAACTGATCGATGTTCGCACCGGCCTGCTGGGTGCCAGCCGCATCCTCGATGAGATTGCGCTGGACAAGTATGTATTCGTTCGTGACGCCTATTTGTCGCGCCGGCGCAATCAGGTCTATGACGGTGATCCGCCCGAGCTGCCCGAGGCCAAAGACGAAGTGCCGGCTGCCCCCGGTAAACCCTAGGCGCTCGCGCGCGTTATAGATCCCTGTGCTGCGCCTCTTGGCCGGCCTGAAAGGAAACTGATGTTTTTCAAGCAAGCAATCATTGCCGTGACCCTGGCCATCGGTCTGTCGCCGGCCGCGGCCATTGCGGCCACCGCCCCCGACGCGCTGATCAAGCAGGTCTCGACGGAAGTCATCGACACGGTCAAGAGTGACAAGGCGATCCAGGGCGGCGATGTCGCCAAGATCATCGCCCTGGTCGACAGCAAGGTCATGCCGCACGTGAACTTCCAGCGCATGACAGCGTCGGCCGTCGGCCGCCACTGGCGCGCCGCCACGCCTGAGCAGCAAAAGCGCCTGCAAGACGAGTTCAAGATCCTGATCGTGCGCACCTATGCCGGCGCACTGACCCAGGTGAAGGACCAGACCGTGCAACTCAAGCCCCTGCGTGCGGCCGCCGAAGACACCGAAGTCGTTGTCCGCACAGAGGTCAGGGGCAAGGGCGACGCGATCCAGCTCGACTACCGCCTCGAAAAGAGCGGCAGCGACTGGAAGATCTACGACGTCAACGTGCTCGGCGTCTGGCTGGTGGAGCAGTACAAGTCCAGCTTTGCGCAGGAGATTGGCAGCGTCGGCATCGACGGACTCATCACCAAGCTGGCCGAGCGCAACAAGGCTGCCGCCAAGAGTTGAGCCTGGCCATGTTCGCACTCCCCGACACCCTGACCCTGACCGAGGCCCCGGCGGCCGTGCGTTCGGTGGAGGACGTGCTCGGCCAGGGCAGTGTCGAGAAGGGGGCGTTGATCATCGACGCCAGCGCGCTGCGCAGCTTCGACACTTCGGCCATTGCCGTCTTGCTTGAGGCGCGCCGCTTGGCCCAGGCGGCTGGTCGGGCGCTCAGCGTGCACGATGCGCCGGCGACCCTGGTCGAGTTGTCGGGCCTGTATGGTGTCGATGGCCTGCTGGGCCTTGCGCCCGCGCCAGGCGCAACTCACTCGGCCTTGGCGTAGCGTTTGGCGCGCAGGTTGCGCTTGATCTCGGCCAGCATCGGCCGCAGTGAGGCACCCAGGCGCAGCGCCACACCGGTGGTCAGGATGTCGATGATCACCAGGTGCAGCAGCCGCGACACCATCGGGCTGTAGCGGTCGTAGTCTTCTGGGTGGTCGGCGGCGAGCAGTACATGCTGCGGGCTGTTTGATGCGTGCGCCAGGGGCGAGCCACTGGCGGTGATGACGATGGTCGTCGCGCCCTTGCGCCGGGCAATCTCGGCGGCGTCGAGCAGGTCGCGGCTGCGGCCCGAATTGGAGATGATCACGGCGCAGTCTCCCGGCTGCAGCATCGTCGCACTCATCACCTGCACATGGCCGTCACTGACGGCACTGGCCGCTACGCCGAGGCGAAAGAACTTGTGCTGGGCGTCTTCGGCAACGATGCCCGAATTGCCAACACCATAGAACTCGATGCGCCGGCCCTGGCCGCAGGCTGCCGCCAGTGCGGTAATGGCGCGCTCGAACGCGTGGCTGGCCGCGTTGTTGCGGTACTTGAGCAGCGCGCTGACAGAGTTGTCGATGACCTTGACCATGATGTCGCCGGCCTTGTCATCCTCGTCCACAGCGCGGTGCACGAAGGGCACGCCTTCGTTGACGGCGCCGGCGAGCTTCAACTTGAAGTCGGCCAGGCCGTCGTAGCCAACGCTGCGGCAAAAGCGGATCACGGTGGGCTTGCTGACGTGCGAGCGATCAGCCAACTCGCTCACTGGCAAGCTGGCAAAACTGCGCGGATCGGCCAGCACCAGCTTGGCCACACGCTGCTCGGCGGGCGGCAGGGCCGGCAACGCAGCCAGGACGCGCTCGAGCATCGACAACTTAGCCCCCGCCGAGCCGCCTCAAGGGGGCGGCGGCCCCCTCGGGGGGTAGCGAACGCAGTGGGCTTGGGGGTCTCACCTCATTCCTCTTCAGCCCAGGCGAAGCCGTCGCGTGCGATCAAAGCGCTGGAGGCGGGTGGCCCCCACGTTCCGACGGCGTAGGGCCGCGGGCCGGTGGTGTCGTTGCGCCAGGCCTCCAGGATCGGCTCGACCCATTGCCAGGCCTGCTCTTGCTCGTCGCTGCGCACGAACAGGTTCAGGCGCCCGGCGATGGCATCCAGCAAGAGGCGTTCATAGGCGCCCACGCGTTCGCTCAGGAAAGCCTTGTCGAAGTCCAGGTCGAGCGACACCGGCGACAACTGCTCAGGCATGTGGGCGGCCGTCCTGCCGCCCTTGGCAGCCAGCAGGTGCAACTCCAGCCCGTCTTCGGGTTGCAGCTTGATGACCAGCTTGTTGGCGCGGCTGGTGCCAGCAAAGATGGGGTGCGGCACCGGGCGGAAGTTGACGACGATCTGGGCGTCGCGCGCGGCCAGCCGCTTGCCGGTGCGCAGGTAAAAGGGCACGCCGGCCCAGCGCCAGCTCTGCACCTCGGTGCGCAGGGCGACGAAGGTTTCGCAGCGGCTGTCGGTTGGCACTTTGACCTCGTCGAGGTAGCCCGGCACCGCCTTGCCATCCACCGTGCCAGCGCGGTATTGGCCGCGCACCACATCGCGCGCCACGCTCTCAGGCGTGAAGGGCTTGAGCGACTTCAACACTTTCAACTTCTCGTCGCGGATCGAGTCGGCGTCGCCATTGGCTGGCGGCTCCATCGCAATCATCGTCAGCAACTGCAGCGCGTGGTTCTGCACCATGTCGCGCAGGGCGCCGGTGCGGTCATAGAAGTCGCCCCGTGTTCCCACGCCCAGCGCCTCGGCGATCGTGATCTGGATGTTGGCGATGCTCTCGCGCCGCCACAGCGGCTCGAACAAGGCGTTGCCGAAACGCAGCGCGGCCAGGTTCTGCACGGCGGCCTTGCCCAGGTAATGGTCGATGCGCAAGGCCTGGCTTTCGCGGAACGACGCGCTGACGACGCGGTTGATCTCCCGCGCACTGGCCAGATCGTGGCCGAGCGGTTTCTCCAGCACCACACGCACGTTGGACCCGTTCAGGCCCACCGCGCCAAGCTGGGCGCAGATCTGCGGGAACAGGTGCGGGCTGGTGGCCAGGAACAGCACCACGGTGTCGGCCGGGCCGCCAGGGCGGCCCCCTTCGGATTCCGGCGCATCGACCCACCGCTTGAGACCTGCGTAATGCTCGGGCTGCGACAAATCCATGCGCCGGTAGTGCAGCAGGGCGGCAAAGCGGCTGAACTCCTCGTCACTTGGGCGCTTGGCGCTTTCAACGTCGCAGAAGCGATCGCGGATGAAGGCGCGGTACTCGTCGTCGCTGCGCTCGTCGCGGGCCACCGCCAGAATGCGCCCGCCTTCGGGCAGCTTGCCATGACGCCAGGCTTGGAACAGGGCCGGCACCAGCTTGCGCCAGGTCAGGTCGCCAGTGCCGCCGAAGAAAACGAGGTCGAAGGACATGAGCTGTCGCCGCACCGCGGCTGTAACTTTATTACGTTCGCGATGATGCAGGAGTTTCTTCGATGGGTCAACGCGAACGCGCTGCACACCGCCGGCTGGCGTTCTAATGGCGGTGCGCCACCTGGCGCGCTGCCAAAGCCGCCCCATGAACCAGCTCGACCAACTCAAGCAACACACCACCGTCGTTGCCGACACCGGCAACTTCAAGCAGCTCGCGGCCTTCGCGCCGCGCGACGCCACGACCAATCCGTCGCTGATCCTCAAGGCGGTGCAGCAGCCCGAGTACGCGCCGCTGCTGGCCGGCGCCGTGGCCGCCAAGAAGGGCCGCACGCACGAACGCATCGTCGACGAAGTGCTGGTGCGCTTCGGCCTGGAGATTCTCAAGGTGGTGCCGGGGCGGGTGTCAACCGAGGTCGACGCGCGGCTTTCGTTTGACGCTGCCGCCAGCATTGCCCGTGCGCACCGCCTGATCGAGCTGTACGAGCGTGCCGGCATCGGCCGCGAGCGGGTGCTGATCAAGCTGGCGGCCACTTGGGAGGGGATCCAGGCGGCCAAGGCGCTCGAACACGAGGGCATCCATTGCAACCTGACCCTGCTGTTCGCGTTCTGCCAGGCGGTGGCGTGCGGCGAAGGCGGCATCACCTTGATCTCGCCTTTCGTCGGCCGCATCTACGACTGGCACAAGAAGGTGGCCGGTGCCGCCTGGGACGAAGCCGCGATGGCCGGTGCCAACGACCCCGGCGTGCAATCCGTGCGCCAGATCTACACCTACTACAAGCACTACGGTGTGGCCACCGAAGTGATGGGCGCCAGCTTTCGCAACGTCGGCCAGATTCAGGCGCTGGCCGGCTGCGACCTGCTGACCATCAGCCCCGACCTGCTGGCGCAGTTGCAGGCCAGCAGCGAGCCGCTGCCGCGCGCCCTCGACCCCGAGACGGCCCGCCGCACCCCCCTGCATGCCGCGACCTTCAATGAGGCCGCCTTCCGCTACGCCCTCAACGAGGATGCGATGGCCACCGAGAAGCTGGCCGAGGGCATCCGCGCCTTTGCCGCCGACGCTGTCAAGCTCGACAAGATGATCGCGGCCCTGGCATGAGCGTGCGCTGCGACCAGACGCCAACCTGGGCCGCGCTGCAAGGCCACTACCAGGCCCACGGCCGCGATTTCGACCTGCGCGAGGCCTTTGCACGCGATGCGGGTCGGACAAATGCGCTGTCCTTCGAGGCGCCCGAGGTCTTTGCCGACCTGTCGAAGAACCGCCTCGACACTGCGACCCTGAAGTTCCTGCTCGATCTGGCGCGCGAATGCGGCCTTGAGGCGCAACGTGATGCGATGTTCTCGGGCGCGCCGATCAATGCCACCGAGGGCCGCGCCGTGCTGCACACGGCCCTGCGTGCGCCGCGCGGTCAGGGCCTGCACAGCGACGAGGTGCACGCGGTTCTCGATGCGATGCTGGCCTATGTCGAGCGCGTGCGCGACACCCCGGCCAGCGGCATCCGCCATATCGTCAACATCGGCATTGGCGGCAGCGACCTGGGCCCGCAGATGGTGGTGCCGGCGCTCGACGCTTTTGGCCACCCCGAGCTGACGCTGCACTTCGTCAGCAATGTCGATGGCCACGACATCACCCGCGTGCTGCGCCGGCTTGC
>JANNGJ010000262.1:0-1577 GCA_031403815.1 Burkholderiales bacterium
GCGAACCCAGCCCCATAACTCACGCGTAGAAACCGGCAGTTCGGCCGCGGTGGCGGCGTTCAGCGCTGCTGCACCGCCAATGGCAACCAATAGGTCGCGACGCGTGAGAATCGGGGAAGAAAAATCGGTCATAGCACGGGAGAATAACCGAGGAAGGCGATAGGCAACAGGCGATAGCCAGAAATGGCTGGCCGGTGCCCAGGGCCAACACGCGCACGTCAATGCCGCTGGCCGCCTTGAAGGCCGGCAGCAGGTGCGTGAACAGCCCCGATTGCTCCGTGCTGGTGGTCGAGGCCATCACGATGAAGCGCTCTTGCGCCTGGGCCAGCAGGGCGGCGGCGCAGAGCAGCGCGGCCGCACAGCGTTGGAGCATCAGGTGGGCCATCCCAGTTCACCCTTGACGAATGACGCCGCCGGCTCCGGCAGCGGCTGGTTGAAGAACACCTCGGTCGGCAGGTCCACGATGACGCGCCCCGCTTCGAGATAGACCACGCGCGTGGCCAATCGCTTGGCCTGGCCGAGGTTGTGCGTGCTCATCACCACCGCCATGCCCTCCTGGGCAAACTCGGCGATCAAGTGCTCGACTTCGCGTTTGGCGCCTGGGTCCAGGCTGGCCGTCGGCTCGTCGAGAAACAGCACTTGCGGCCGCACCGCCCAGGCCCGCGCCAGCGCCAGGCGCTGCTGCTGGCCGCCGGAGAGCACGCGTGCTGGCCGCTCACGCTGGTCGGCCAGGCCCACGCGTTGCAGGGCCTGCAGCGCCAGCCCCGCCCGCAGCGCGCGCGGCACGCCGGCCAGCCACAAGGCCAGCAGCAGGTTGTGCACCACTGACAAGCGCAGCAGGAAGGGGCGCTGGAAGACCATCGCCTGCGCCGGCTCGCGCCCCTGCACATCCAGGGCCGCGTGGCGCTCACCGGCATGCGCCAACTGACCATGCAGCAGGCGCAACAGCGTCGTCTTGCCCGAGCCATTGGCGCCGACCAGGGCCACACGCTCCCCCGCCTGCACGGCGAAGTCCACATCGACCAGCGCCGTCAGCGCGCCAAAGCGCACACTGGCGTGCCTGACCTCGATCAAAGTGGTGCTCACTTGCCGGCCGCCTGCGCGTGCGCGCCCTGCCAGCGCTGCACCAGCGCAATCAGCGCATTGATAGCGCCCACCAGCCCGAGCAACACAATGCCCAGACCCAGCGCCAATGGCAGATCGCCCTTGCTGGTCTCGAGCGCGATGGCGGTGGTCATCACGCGCGTGACGCCGTCGATGTTGCCGCCCACGATCATCACCGCGCCCACTTCGCTGATGGCCCGGCCGAATGCGGTGAGCAACACCGTGACCAGGGCCAGACGCTCATGCAGCAGCAGCAGCGCGGCGCTGGCAAGCGCGCCCGCGCCCATCGAGCGCAGTTGCTCGCCGTTGCCGCGCCAGGCATCTGCTATCAACTGGCGCGTCAGCGCCGCCACCACCGGCAACACCAGGACCGTCTGGGCCACCACCATGGCCAGGGGTGTGAACAAGATGCCCCAGGCCCCGAGCGGCCCGGAACGTGACAGCAGCAGATAGACCACCAGGCCCACCACCAC
>JANNGJ010000263.1:0-9072 GCA_031403815.1 Burkholderiales bacterium
CGCCTGTCGCGCTTCGGGCTGCGCGCCGATGGCTCGCTCGGCGCCAAAGAGGTGGTCTGCGAGTTCGGCCCCGGTACCTTCCCCGACGGCCTGGCCTTCGACGAAGCCGGCCATGCCTGGGTCGTCAGCATCGTCAGCAACCGCCTGATCCGCGTCGCACCCGATGGCGCCCAGACTGTCTGGCTCGAAGACGCCGACGCCGCGCACCTGGCCTGGGTCGAGGCCGCCTTCGAGGCCGGCCAGATGGACCGGCCCCACCTCGACGGCATCCGCAGCCGGCGCCTGCGCAACATCTCGAGCATCGCGTTTGCTGGCGCTGATCGCCGCACCGGCGTGCTCGGCTGCCTGCTCGGAGACCGCCTCGAGTCGGTGCGCCTGCCGGTGGCCGGCGTGGCGCCGACGCACTGGGCCTGGTCATGAACGCCCAGGCCGTGAACGTCGGCGCGTCGTTGGTCGATGCGGCCTACCAGCAAATCCGCCAGCGCATCCTCGACAACCTCTGGCCGCCGGGACACCGCGCGCTGGAGCAAGAGGTCGCGCTCGCCCTGGGCATGAGTCGCACGCCGGTGCGCGAGGCCTTGATGCGGCTGCGCAATGAAGGCCTGGTGGAGGTGATTCCGCGCCACGGCATGCGCGTGCTGCCGGTGTCGCCGACGGACATGCGCGAGATCTACGAGATCCTGACGGCGCTCGAGTGCATGGCGGGCGAACTGCTTGCGCGGCGCGGTCCCAGCGACGACGAGCTCAAGCCCTTGGTGGCAGCCACCAAAGCCATGGACAAGGCGCTCAAGGCCGACGACCTCGATGCCTGGGCTGCCGCCGATGAGCGCTTTCACGCCCATTTCATCGAGCTGGCCGGCAACCGCCAGTTGCAGGCCACGGTGCTGAACTACTGGGACCGCGCCCACCGCGCCCGCATGTTCACGCTGCGTCTGCGGCCTAAGCCCGTGAACTCGACACGCGAGCACATGAGCATGGTGGCGCAGCTTCGCGCCGGTGATGTCGAGGGCATCGTGCAGGGCATTCGCGCCCACCGTGCACGCGCCACCGGCGAGTTGATTGCCATCTTCGAGCGCTACCGCCTTCAACACCTCTGAATCGGATCGACACGTGACACTCAAGACGGATTTCAATATTTGTGTCCTGCCCGGCGACGGCATCGGTGTGGAAGTGGTTGCCGCCACCATTCCGCTGATCGAGCAGGCCTTGAAGGGCTCGGGCTGCCGCTTCCAATACCGCGAGCACCCGGCCGGCGCGCAGCACTACCGCGCCAGCGGCCAGGCCTTGCCCGCCGCCACGCTCGAGGCCGCGCGCCAGGCCGACGCCATCTTCTTCGGCGCCATGGGTTGGCCCGAGATTCGCTATTCCGACGGCACCGAGATCGCGCCCCAGCTGGACCTGCGCGTCGAGCTCGACCTGTACGCCGGCGTGCGCCCGGCGCGCGCCATCCCCGGTGTGCGTCTGCCGCTGGCCGACCCGCGCGCTGCGGGCATCGACCTGGTGGTGGTGCGCGAGTCCACCGAAGGCCTGTTCGCCTCGCGTGGCAAGGGCACCATCGTCGACGACCGTGAGGCCCGCGACACGATGGTCATCACCCGCGCTGGCAGCGAGCGCGTGCACGATTTCGCCTTCAAGCTGGCGCGCCAGCGCAAGCAACGCGGTCGGGCAGGGCGGGTCACCTGCGTCGACAAAGCCAACGTCTTCGTCTCGATGGCCTTCTTCCGCAAGATCTTCGACGAGCGCGCCATCGCCTTTCCCGACATCGAAGCGCGCCATAACTACATCGATGCCACCGCGCTCGACCTGGTGCGCAAGCCCTGGGAGTTCGACGTGCTGGTCACCGAGAACATGTTCGGCGACATCTTGTCTGACCAGACCGCCGCCCTGGTCGGCGGCATGGGCATGGCGCCCTCGGCCGATGTCGGCGACCGCCACGGCCTGTTCCAGCCCTGCCACGGTTCGGCGCCCGACATCGCCGGCCAGGGCAAGGCCAATCCCACGGCCACCATTCTGTCGGCCGCATTGATGCTCGACTGGTTGGCTGACCGGCATGCCAACCCGGCGCTCGCCGCCGCCGCACGGCGCATCGAGCAGGCGGTCGACACTGCTTTTGCCTCCGGCCGCGTGCTGCCCTTCGAACTGGGTGGGCGCGACGGCACGGCGGCCATTGCCGCTGCGGTCGCGTCCAACCTCTGACCCAGCCGTGAGCAAGCTGCGCGTGCTCGGCGTCGGTGCCGGCTATTTCAGTCAGTTCCAGTACCTGGGCTGGCAACGCATGGCCGAGGTTGAGTGCGTGGGCATCGTCAATCGCGATGTGGCCAAGGCGCGCGTGCTGGCTGATCGGTTCGGCATCCGTGCCGCGTTCGGCTCGCTCGGTGATGCGCTGGCCGCGACGCAGCCGCAATTGATCGACATCATCACGCCACCCGAGACGCACCAGCGCATGGTGGCCGAGTGTGTGGCGGCCGGTGTGCCGACGATCTGCCAAAAACCCTTCGGCCGCGACTACGCCGATGCAGTAGCCATCACGGAACTGGCCGAAGCGGCCCACGTGCCCCTGGTGATTCACGAAAACATCCGCTGGCAGCCCTGGTACCGCGAAGCCAAGCGCTTGATCGACGCCGGCCGCCTCGGCACCCTGCACAGCGTCGCCTTTCGCCTGCGCCCCGGCGACGGCCAGGGTCCGCGCGCCTATCTCGACCGCCAGCCCTACTTCCAGCAGATGCCGCAGTTTCTGGTCAAGGAGACGGCGATCCACTGGATCGACACCTTCCGCTACCTGGCCGGCGAAGTGAAGACGGTGTACGCCGCGCTGCGTCGCCTGAACCCGGTGATTGCCGGCGAAGACGCCGGCAGCATCGTGTTCGAGTTCGAGCCCGGCGCCACTGGCCTGTTCGACGGCAACCGCCTCAACGATCACGTCGCCAGCAACCCGCGCCGCACCATGGGCGAGGCCTGGATCGAGGGCTCGGCGGGTGTGTTGCGCCTGGACGGTGAAGCGCGCCTGTGGTGGAAGCCGCACCAGGCCGCCGAAGCCGAGCATGTCTACGACTGCGGCCCCGATGACACCTTCGGCGGCGGTGCCTGCGAGTGGCTGCAGCGCCACGTCGTGGCGCACCTGCAGTCCGGCGCGCCCCTCGAGAACACGGCCCGCGACTACCTGACCAACCTGCGCGTGCAGACCGCCGTGTACCACTCCGACGCGACCCATCGCCGCGTCGAGTTGGCCGGTTTCGATCCCTTGCGGCCGCCCGCTTTGCGTGCCGGCTGAGTCCCTGTCCCACTGCCATCCCTGAAGGAGACCCCAATGCAAACCAAAGACTTGATTCGTCGCACCCGCATCGCCGCTGCCGTGGCCCTGACCTGTAGCCTGGCCACTCCGGCCCTGGCCCAGACCATCCTCAAGTTCAGCCACACCGACCAGCAGCAGGGCGCGCGCCAGGCTGCTGCCCAGGTGTTTGCGAAGAAGGTGGAGGACTACACCCAGGGCCGCTACAAGGTGCAGGTGTTCTGCTGCAGCCAACTCGGCAACGACCCGAAGAACGTCGAGCAACTGGCGCTCGGCGGCATCGACTTCACGGTCACATCGACCGGCACCTACGCGGCGCAGATTCCGTCGCTCAACGTGATGATGATGCCCTTCATCCTCAACACCTATGCCCAGGGCTGGAAGTTTTACGACGAATCGAAGTGGCTCAAGACCCAGTTCGACAAGGCACCCACCAAGGGCTTTCGCATCCTGGCCACCTGGGAAGCCGGCTTTCGCAACATGACGACGCGCGACGCGCTGAACGGGCCTGAGGACGCGAAGGGCAAGAAGCTGCGCACCTTCCCGAACGAAATGATGCGCTGGCAGTTGGAGGCGATGGGCTTCGGCATCCAGATCATGCCCCTGCCCGAGGTCTATCTGGCCATCCAGCAAGGCGCCGTGGCGGGGCAGGAGAACCCGATCGACACCATTTGGTCGAACAAGTTTTACGAAGTGGCGCCGCACGTCACCCTGACCAATCACGTTTACAGCCCGATCCCGCTGGCGATCTCGGAGAAGACCTGGCAGCGCCTGTCGCCGGCGGACCAGCAGGCCATCACCCGCGCCGCCCAGGAAGTGGCACCGTTCCAGCGCAACTCGATTCGTGACAACGACGACAAGCTGCTCGACGAGATGACGGCCAAGGGCGCCAAGGTCAACCGCAAGCCCAACATCGAGGCCTTCCGCAAGGCTGTCGAACCGGTCTATGCCAAGGCGCGCGAGAAGTACGGCGCCGATGTGGACCTGGTGCTCGCCGAGACTGCCGCAGTGCGCAAGGCCGTGAAGTAAACCAGCCCAGGACTCTCGCAATGCCTGCTGCGCAACCGACCCTCGACGGCGCCCGCCCGCCCATGGCGCCCCTGCCGAATTGGCTGCGTTGGCTGGGTCGGGGGGTGGACGTGGCTGTCATCGCGATCGGTGGGTCCCTGGCCGCGCTGATCTTCATCAACGTGGTGCTGCATGCGTTTGGCAAGGACCTGGCCTGGCTCACCGAACTGGGCGAGTTGCTGATGGTCTGGGTCACCTTTCTCGGCGGTGCGGCAGCGGCCCAACGCGGTGCTCATATGTCGATCAATGAATTCCTCGACAAGCTGAGCGTGCCATCGCGGCGCTGGGCCGATGCCGCCGTGCAGGGCTTCACCCTGGTGGTGGTGGCGGTCGTCTTGTTCTACGGCCTGGGCATCGTTCGTGGCAGTTGGACCACCACGCTCACCACGCTCGAGTGGCCGATGGCGTGGCAGTACATGCCCTTGCCACTGGGCATGGCGCTGATGGCCACCTTCGTCAGCTGGGACCTGCTGCTGATCCTGCGCGGCGTGCCGCGCGAACAACGCTACCCGGCCGACTGACGCGGCGACACAGACATGCTTGCCCTTGTCATCTTCGGCTCCTTCTTCGCCCTGGCCCTGGCCGGCATCCCGCTGATGATCGCGCTGCTGGCCACCACGGCGGGCATCGTCGTGATCTACGGCATGCAGTACCCGCTGGAGAGCGTCTTCCTGTCCTTCATCGGCGGCGTGGAGCCCTTCATCCTGATCGCCGTGCCGCTCTTCGTCTTCACTGGCGAGCTGCTGGCCCAAGGCGGCGTCGGCAAGCGCATCGTGGCCTTCGCCAACGTGCTGTTTGGTTGGCTGCCAGGGGGGCTGGGGGTCGTCACCGTGATCTCCTGCTTGCTGTTCGGCGGCGTCTCGGGTTCGGCGATTGCCGACACCGCCGCGGTTGGCTCGCTGGTCATTCCGGCCATGCTGGCGCGCGGCTACAGCCGCGGCTTCGCGGCGGCCCTGGTGGCCGTGGCCGGCACTTTGGCGCTGCTGATGCCTCTGTCGATCCCCTTCCTGGTCTATGCCTTCGTCTCGGGCGTTTCGATGCGCACGCTGTCGATGGCGGGCCTGGTGCCGGCCCTGCTGTCGGCGACCGCGCTGATCGCGGTGTGCATGTGGCACGGCAAGAGCACCGGTGTTGACCCCGGCGGCAAGCCCGCCTCGTTGGGCGAGATCGGCCGCGCCGCCGTGAGCGCCGGCCCGGCCTTGCTGATGCCGGTGTTCATCGTCGGTGGCATCTGGTCGGGCTACTTCACGCCCACCGAAGCCGCGGCGGTGGCCGTCGTCTATGGCCTGCTGGTGTCGATGTTTCTCTACCGCGACTTGCGCTGGGGCGATGTGCCCAAGCTGCTGCTCAAGGCCTTCATGACCAGCGCCACCGTCATGCTGGTGATCGGCGCCACCGGCGCGCTCGCCTGGCTCATCACCGCCGAAGGCGTGGCCCAGCAACTGGCCGACTGGGTTGGGTCCGTGGCCCATGTGAAGTGGGTCTTCCTGATCATGCTCAACGTCGCCTTGATCCTGCTCGGCATCTTCATCGAGCCGCTGCCCGCCTTGTTGATGGCCGCGCCGCTGTTCCTGCCCCTGGCCATGGCGTTCAAGATGGACCTGGTTCACATGGGTGTGATCATGACGGCCAACCTGGCGATTGCGCTCTACACGCCACCGGTCGGCGGCACCCTGTTCGTCGCTGCCAAGCTGGCGCAGGCCAGCATTGGCGAGATCACCCGGCACCTGTGGCTCATGATGGCCGCCACCTTCTCGGTGGTGCTGCTGATCACCTACGTGCCGACCCTGACCAGCTGGTTGCCGAAGCTGCTGGCCTCGATGCGTTGACGCCCTGTCTGCCGCGGTTCCTGTAGGCACTTTGACTCGCCCTGACAACCACTGGAAGGATCGATGAAATGAACTCCTGCATCACGCGCCGCACTCTGCTCGCGGCAAGCCTGGCCCTGCCCAGTGGGGCTGCTTTCGCGCAGGCCTATCCGTCCAGGCCGATCAGAATCGTCGTGCCTTCGCCACCGGGCGGCAGCACGGACCAGCTGGCGCGCCTCGTCGGCCAGCGACTGCAGGCTGCCTGGGGGCAAAGTGTGCTGATCGAGAACAAACCGGGCGCAGGCCTGCGCCTGGGTGCGGACTTCGTCGCCAAATCGCCGGCCGACGGCTATACGCTGCTGATGGCTGCCGTGCACCACTCCATCGCCCAGGCGGTTTACGCCAAGCGCAGCTACGACCTGCAGCGCGACCTGACAGCGGTGACGGTGGTCGCGGTGGTCCCGAACGTGTTGATCGTGCCGTCCACGTTGCCAGTGAAGAACGTCGCCGACTTGGTGGCGCTGGCCAAGAAGGAGCCCGGCAAGCTGAGCTATGGCAGCACCGGCCTGGGCACCGCTCACCACCTGATCGGCGAGCAGTTCAACGACATGACCGGCGCCAACCTGCTGCATGTGCCCTACAAGGGCAGCGCACCGGCCTTGGTCGACTTGATCGGCGGTCAGATCCAGGTCATGTTCGATACGGTGGCCTCCTGCCTGCCGCACATCCAGTCCGGCAAGCTGCGGGCGCTGGCAGTGGCCACCGCCACGCGTTCGTCGGCATTGCCCGATGTGCTGACCTTGGCTGAAGCCGGGCTCGCAGGCTTTGACATCGCCTCGTGGTTCGGCCTGATGGCGCCAGCCGGCACGCCAGCCGAGTTTGTCCAGAAACTACAGACCGAGGTGGCCAAGATGCTGGCGTTGCCCGAAGTGCGAAGCCAACTGGCACTGATGGGCGCCGAGCCGGTGGGCAATACGCCTGCGCAGATGAAAGTGCAAATTGATGGCGAGGTCGCGCGCTTCGGTGCGCTGGCCAAGAAGGCCCAGTTGCAGTTGGATTGATGGTGTACGGGAGATCCGTCTTGTTCGCACTGACCGTTGAATTCCGCATCCACCCTGAACAGGCGGAGGCGTTCGCCGCGGCCATCGCCGACAACGCGCAGGCCTCGCGCGAGACCGAGCCGGGCTGTCGTCAGTTCGACGTCTGCCGCGATCCGGGCGATCTGCAGCTGTTCTTCCTCTACGAGCTGTACGACGACGCCGCCGCCTTTGATGCGCATTGCCGCACGGACCACTTTCTGGCGATGAATGCGCTGACCGCCGGCTGGGTCCAGAGCAAAGTGGTGCATCGGTACCAGCGCATCAGCCCTTAGCCGGCTGCGCCACTTGGCGGGCCGCCCAGCGTTCGGCGCTACAGTGCTTTGGCCCCACCCGCCGACTGCCTGCGCCTGATGCCCTTGCCCACCCCGCTGCAACAGCTTGCCGACGCGCACGCGCTGGCGCCGCTGAAGGAGCGCACCTTTCGCATGCTCTGGCTGGCCTGGCTGGCCGCGAACATGACGATGTGGATGAACGACGTGGCCGCCGCCTGGCTGATGACCACACTGACCACCAGCCCGGTGATGGTGGCCCTGGTGCAAACCGCGTCCACGCTGCCGGTGTTTCTGCTCGGCATCCCGAGCGGCGCCATGGCCGACATCCTCGACCGGCGGCGCTACTTTGCCGCCACCCAGCTGTGGGTCGCGCTGGTGGCCCTGGTGCTCGCCGGCCTGGCCTTGGTCAATGCGCTGACGCCGGCACTGCTGCTGGCGCTGACCTTCGTCAACGGCATCGGCCTGGCGATGCGCTGGCCGGTGTTTGCGGCCATCGTGCCCGAGGTCGTGCCCCGCGCCCAACTGGCGCCCGCGATTGCGCTCAACGGCATTGCGATGAATCTGTCACGCGTGATCGGCCCGGTGCTGGCCGGTGCGCTCCTGGCCGCCTTTGACGAAGCCCTGGTCTTCGTCCTCAACGCCGTGCTGGCCGGCGTGGCCGTGGCCTTGATCTTGGCCTGGCGCACCCAGCCCAAGACCAGTGCCTTGCCCGGCGAACGCTTTGTGGGCGCCATGCGCGTGGGCCTGAACTTCGCCCTGCAATCACCGCGCCTGAAGACGGTGCTGTTGCGCGTCTTCCTGTTCTTCCTGCAGTCCACCGCGCTGTTGGCGCTGCTGCCCCTGGTGGCCCGCGACATGCATGGCGGCGGCCCGGCCACTTTCACCATCATGCTGGCCTGCCTGGGCTTTGGCGCGGTGGTGGCGGCGTTGTACTTCCCCCGTTGGCGTGAGCGCTACTCGCGTGACCAGTTCGTGCTCATCGGCACCCTGGTGCAGGCCGCGCTGGCGCTGCTGGTGGTGTTTGTGCACGAGCTTTGGGTGGCGCTGCCGGCGATGATGCTGGTGGGCATGGCCTGGATCTCGGTGGCCAATTCACTCACGATCTCGGCGCAGCAGGCGCTGCCCGACTGGATCCGCGCCCGCGGCATGGCCATCTACCAGATGGCGCTGATGGGCGGCGCCTCGGCCGGCTCCCTGCTCTGGGGCCAACTCGCCAGCTGGACAACGGTTCCCACGGCGGTGGCCACTGCGTCGGCCTTCGGCCTGGGTGTGGTGCTGGCCCTGCGCAAGCTCTCGTTGGAGGCCTCGGCGCCGCCCGACTTCACGCCGCAGACCTATGGTGGCGGCCTGGAGCCCGCTGCAGGTGTCGCCGACGAAGACGGCCCGGTGATGGTCACCGTGGAGTACCAGATCGACCCGGCCCGCACCGCGGCCTTCGCCGAGGTGATGCAGCGCACCCGCCGCGCGCGACTGCGCCAGGGTGCCTTGTCCTGGGGCCTGTTCCGCGACGCGGCCCAGCCCGGCCGCATGATCGA
>JANNGJ010000264.1:0-2618 GCA_031403815.1 Burkholderiales bacterium
AAGCTGCGCCCACCACGGCGCCACGCCAGCGGTCCACACCGCGCCCGGCCAACTGGCGAGCCAGGCCAGCCCTTGTGACATGCCCTGCACCAGCCAGGCCCCGGCCTGCCACAACGGTGGCGCGAACACACCCAGCAAAGCCAGCGGTGTGATGAGCAAGGTCACCAACGGAATCGCGACCAGGTTGGCGAGGAAGCCAACCGCCGACAGCTGCTGGAAGAAGACCAGCGTCAAGGGTGCCAGCCCGAGCGTGGCCACGACCTGGGTGCGCAGGCCCTCACGCACGGTCAGCACCCAAACCGGCTGCGGGGCTTGCCCAGGCGACACCGCGGGAGCTTGAACGGGGGCCGACGCCATCAGCAAGCCAACAGCGGCAAAAGACAGCCAGAAGCCCGGCTGCAGCAAGGCCCAGGGGTCGAGCACGGTGACCACCATCGCAGCGGCCAGCAGCACCAGAGGCCAAGGCCAGAGCAGGCCCAGGCTGGCCAGCAGCGCGGCGGTCGCCAGCATCCACACCGTGCGCTGCGCCGGCACGCCCCAGCCCGCCAACAAGGCGTACAGCGCCGCGCACAGCACACCGCCCCAGCGCGCGGCCAGCGGGGCGGGCACCGCAAGCATGGCGCGCCCGCTGCGCCGCCACAGCCAGCCAATGAGGCCGCCTGCGATCCAGGCGAACATGGTGACGTGCAGGCCGCTGATGCTGACCAGGTGCGCGATGCCCGTGGCCCGAAACAGCTCCCAGTCGCTGCGCTCGATGGCGGCTTGGTCACCCACCGCCAGCGCGGCAAGAACGCCGGCCGCGCGCGGGTCGGCCACACGCAGCAGGATGGCGTCGCGCACGCGCTGACGCAGGCGCTCGACCGGGTGCGCGGCGCTGTCGGCCAGGCGCTGCGCCGGGCTGCGGTCAGTGGCGCGCACATCGCCGCTGGCGCCAATGCCCTGCTCGAACAGCCACAACTCAAAGTCGAAGCCATGCGGATTGAGCGCGCCGTGCGGCGCCTTCAAGCGCACCGTGAAGCGCCAGCGCTGGCCGGCGCGCAAGGCCTCGAACGGGGCGGCGATCAGCGCGTCGCCGTCCCAGCCGCGGTACCAGCCCAGCGAGAGGCGTTGGGGCACTTGCACAGGCTGACCCTCATGTGTCGCAGTGTCGACCTCGAACGTGAAGCGCACGCCGTCGGGCATCTGGCGTGGCAACTCGGCGACGACACCGACGACCACAATGTCGCGGCCTTCCAGCAAGGCGGGCAACGCATCGGCCAGTCGCTCGCCAGCGCGCAGCCCGGCGCTGGCAAACAGGGTGCAGGCCAGGCCGGCGCAACACGCTGCGTCGCGCGCGATTGGGCTGCGCCAGGCCAGCACGAAAGCCAGCGCCGCGAGCGCCAGCACAGCCGCGTAGGCAGCCACCGGCCACAAGGCTGCCTGCTGCAATTGCAGCGCGGCACCGCCCATGCCGGCCAGCGCCAGCGCAGCCGCGCGCAGGCCCCACGCGTCGATGCCTCCCATCGGTGCAGTGTAGGATCGCTGCGCCCTCCTACTACACCCTGCACGACACCATGAGCACTGTCACTGAGCGCCTGAAAAACCTCGGCATCACCTTGCCTGCGGTGGCCACGCCCGCCGCCACCTACGTGCCATTTGTGCGCACCGGCAACCTGGTCTATGTCTCCGGCCACATCGCCAAGAGAGAGGGCAAGTCGTGGGTCGGCCAGCTCGGCCTGACCATGGGCACCGAGGAAGGCCAGGCCGCGGCGCGTGCCATTGCCATCGACCTAATGGGCACCCTGGCCGCCGCCTGCGGAGGCGACCTCGGGCGCGTCAAGCGCATCGTCAAGCTGCTGGGTTTGGTCAACAGCACGCCCACCTTTACCGAGCACCACTTGGTGGTCAATGGTTGCTCGCAATTGCTCGGTGAGGTCTTCGGCGCCGAGATCGGCGCTCACGCCCGCAGCGCTTTCGGCGTGGCCCAGATTCCGACCGGCGCTTGCGTCGAAATCGAGCTGATCGCCGAAATCGCCTGATGCCGCCATCGCGTGCGCTGTTGGCCGGCATTACCGGCCTGTCGCTGGCCGCCGTGGGCGCGGCACTGGTGTCGCAGCATGGTTTCGACATGCAGCCCTGCCCCTGGTGCGTATTGCAGCGCTTGATCTTCCTGCTGATCGCGCTGGTGGCACTGGCCGGCCTGGCCTGGCGCTCCGTGCTGGGCCAACGCAGCACGGCCGTCACCCTGCTGTTGCTGGGCGGCGCCGGCATTGCCGCCGTGCTGTGGCAGCACTTCGTGGCTGCGTCCAGCCTCTCGTGCAAGCTGACCCTGGCCGACCGCATCATGAACGGCAGCGGCTTGCCCAGCCTGCTGCCCGATGTGTTCGAGGCCCGCGCCACCTGCGCCGACGCGGCGGTGAACCTGCTCGGCCTGCCCTATGAGTTCTGGGGGCTGGCGCTGTTTCTGGCCATCGAGGCCGGCGCCGTCTGGCGGCTCACCCGGCAGAAGTAGCTCACACCGCCTTCTCGTGATGGGCAGCGCGCACGGCAACGGGTGATGCGCGTCGCGCGCAGGTGGCGCGTCGCCCGTCAGCCACCAGGCACGCCTGCGTTGAATGGGTCATCGACCGGTTTTCTCA
>JANNGJ010000265.1:0-1953 GCA_031403815.1 Burkholderiales bacterium
ATCTGCCACTGACTGCGCACGCGCTGCGCCAGGGCTTCGATGTAGCCGGCGTCGTCGTGATAGTGGTTGACGAAGCGCAGTTCAGGCTGGCGCCGCTGCGTCTGCATCCAGGCCATGACGGCGTCGTTGACGCTGGCCGTGGTGGCTGCGGCGTATTGCGGGTAGAGCGGCAAGATCAGGACGCGGGTGGCGTTGGCCGCCTTGAGCTGGTCCAACACGCTGGCCAGCGACGGGTTGCCGTAGCGCATGGCATGGCGTACCACCAAGCCCGGTGGCCGGTGGCCGCGCTCGCCCAGGTAGCCCTGCAAGAGCTTGGCCTGCTTGGCGGTCCAGGCCGCCAGCGGTGAGCCGTCTGCGGTCCAGACGCTGGCATATTTGGCGGCCGATTTAGCGGGCCGAACGCGCAGGATCACGCCGTGCAGGATCAGCCACCACAAGGCGCGCGGAATCTCGACGACGCGCGGATCGCTGAGGAACTCGCGCAGGTAGCGCCGCAGCGCGGCGGGCGTCGGCTCGTCGGGCGTGCCCAGGTTGACCAGCAGCACCGCAGTGCAGGCGGGGGTGCCGTGGGGCAGAGCGGGTTCGGGCTGGAAGTTCATCGCCGCGGATTGTCGGCGATGGCCGCAGGGCAGCGCGTGCGCAGGCTCAAAGGGTGTCGGCAGGGTCGTAGGGCTGGGTGTCGGCCAGGTGGACGACTTCGAAGCTGACCGTGGCCGAGGTCGGGTCGGCCGGCGAGCCGCCCAGGCCGATCACACCGCTGCCATGCAGGGTGCAGGTGCCGCGGCGCAGGCTGACGACTTCTTCTTCACTCGCAAAGCGCACGTAGGTGCCGTTGTAGCTGAGGTCGGCCAGCGAGAAGACGCCGCCGTGCCAGTCCAGCCGGGCATGCTGGCGTGAGACGCGCGAATCGTCCACGCAGAAGGCCGACTGCGGGCTGCGGCCCAGCACCACGGGCAGGCGCAGGCTGGCGTAGACGCGGTTGGTGCGCTGCCAGATCAAGCGAATGCCGTCGGGCTCGGCCGACGGCGCGACGGCGCCGAAGGCCGTCGCGACGACATCGGTGCTGGCGCGCTTGCCGCCCAGCAGGTGCACATGAACCGGCTCGGCGCGGCCGCGCAAGTGCATCCAGTCGAGACTGCGAAAGCGCACTTGCTGTTCGCGTGGCAGACCGCCAAAGACTTCATCCGTGAGCAGGGTCTCGTTGTCGCCCGCATGGTCGAGCAAGCGAGCGGCGACATTCACGGCGTCACCAAAGCAGTCACCGCCCATCTCGACGATCTCACCGCGCGCCAGCGCCACTTGCAGGCGCAGGGCGCGCAAGCCAGCTGACGCGCCATGCTCGCTGCCGCGCGTGACCAGGCGCTCCAGCGTTTCCTGCATCAGGCCGGCCGCCTGGGCCGCCGGCACCGAGGCTTCGAAGACTGCCATCAAGCCGTCGCCCAGCGTCTTGACCACTTGCCCGCCGCAGCCCACAACGCTCTTGGCCAACTCGGCTACGGTGTGGGTGATGACCGAGGTGGCCTCGGCATTGCCCAGGCGCTCGAACAGCGACGTGCTGCCGCGCAAGTCGGCAAACAACACCGTGCGTTCAGCGATGCGGGTCATCGACGGACGGAGTGATGCACCAAGCAGCCACGCTTCTACAGGTTGTCCAAATACGTTCGCAGTTTGTCAGACCGGCTCGGATGCTTCAACTTGCGGATCGCCTTGGCTTCGATCTGGCGGATGCGTTCGCGCGTGACATCGAACTGCTTGCCGACCTCTTCCAGCGTGTGGTCGGTGCTCATCTCGATGCCGAAGCGCATGCGCAGTACCTTGGCTTCGCGCGGCGTCAGCGAGTCGAGGATGTCCTTCACGACATCGCGCAGGCCGGCCTGCATGGCGGCATCGACAGGCGCCAGGTTGTTGGTGTCTTCGATGAAATCGCCGAGGTGCGAATCGTCGTCGTCGCCG
>JANNGJ010000266.1:0-16997 GCA_031403815.1 Burkholderiales bacterium
GCGCATGCGCCCCGAGCCGATCACGCTGTGGAACTGCTCGATGCTCAGGCCGGCCTTGCGCGCGATGGCCAAGGCCTCGCTGTACAGCGCCGCGTAGCCCATGGCGACGAAGTTGTTGATCAACTTCATCTTGTGGCCCAGACCCAGGGGCCCGAGGTGGACCACGTTGCCGGCCCAGCAGCGCAACACCGGCTCGATGCGCGCGAAGGTGGCGTCATCGCAGCCCACCATGGTGTCGAGCAGGCCGGCCTCGGCCTCGGCGGGCGTGCGGCCGAGCGGGGCATCGACCAGGGTCATCCCTGCGGCCTTCAACTCGGCGCCCAGCGCCAGCGTCGACACCGGGTTGGAGGTGGAACAGTCGATGACCACCAGGCCCTGCTTGCCCGAGGCGATCACGCCGTCGGGGCCGCGCAGGTTGGCTTCGACCTGGGGCGAGCCCGTGACACACAGGTGGACGATGTCGCACTGCGCCGCGAGTTCGCGCGGTGAGCTCGCCTCCGTCGCTCCCAGCGAAAGCAGGTGCTCCACCGGCTGCCGGTTGCGATGGCCCAGCACCACCAGCGGGTGACCCTTGGTGAGAAGGTTCTTGGCCATGCCGTGGCCCATCAGGCCCACGCCGATGAAGCCGATGACCAAACCCCGTTCGCCCTGAGCTTGTCGAAGGGCTTCGACAGGCTCAGCCCGAACGGGGGGCGGGGTAGTCGGGCTCATCGCGCCTTCACGCCTTCGCCATTGAGCGCACGGTAAGCGCGGATCACCTGGCTGTCATCGGCCGCGCCGTGGCCCAGACCGCTGGCGGCCAGGAACATCTGCATCGCGGCGGCCGAGAGCGGCAGGCCGGCCTTCAATGCGCGGGCTTCGCCGAGCACGATGCCCAGGTCCTTGACGAAGATATCGACCGCACTGGTCACAGGCGGCTCGCCCGCCATCAACATGCGCGGCACGCGGTCGCCGAACATCCAGGAGTTGCCGGCCGACACGCCGATGATCTCGGCCATGGTCTGCGTCGACACACCCGCGCGCTCGGCCAGGTGCATGGCCTCGGCGGCGGCAGCGATGTGCACGCCGCAGAGCAGCTGGTTGATCATCTTGGCGGTGGAGCCCATGCCGATCTCGCGCCCGCAGTCGAAGATGCGCTGGCCCATGGCATCGAGCGCCGGCCGGGCGCGCGCCAGCGCCTCGGCGGCGCCGGAACACATGATGGACAACGACGCTGCGTCCGCGCCCTTGATGCCGCCGGACACCGGCGCGTCGAGTGCGGCCAAGCCCAGGGCGGCCAGGCGTTGGGCGATGCGCACCGCCTGCGCGGGGGCCTGGGTGCAGCCCATGGCCACGATGGCCCCCGCGGGCAGGGCAGCGGCAGCGCCACCGTCGAACAGCACCGCCTCGGCCTGGTCGCCGGAGACGACCATCAACCAGAGCAGGTCGGCATCGCGCGCCGCATCGGCCGCACTGGCGGCGGCGCTGCCCCCCGCAGCCACCAGCGTGTCCGCCGCGCCGGCGCGCAAGTCGAAACCGCGCACGGCGTGCCCGGCCTTGACCAGGTGGAGCGCCATCGGCACGCCCATCGCACCGAGGCCGATGAAGCCGACCTTCATTCCTTGACTGCTCCGGTCATTGCCGACACATAGTGCTCGACGAAAAAGGCATACAAGATCACCAGCGGCAGCGAACCCACCAGGGCTCCTGCCATCAGCGAACCCCAGCGGTACTGGTCACCATCGGTGAAGGCCGACAGGATCGCCACCGGCACGGTTTTCTTCTCGGTGCTGTTGATGAAGGTGAGCGCGTAGATGAACTCGTTCCAGCACAGCGTGAGGCAGAAGATGCTGGCCGAGATCAGCCCCGGCACCGCCAGCGGCAGCACGATCTTGACGAGGATCTGCCAGCGGTTGGCGCCATCCATCAGCGCGCACTCTTCTAGCTCGTAGGGGATGGTCTTGAAATAGCCCATCAAGAGCCAGGTCGAGAACGGGATCAGGATCGTCGGGTAGGTCAGGATCAGGGCAAAGGGCGTGTCGAACAGGCCGTACTGATAGACCACGGTCGACAACGGGATGAAAAGGATCGACGGCGGCACCAGGTAGGCCAGGAAGATGCCGCCGCCCCACCACTGCGCGCCCCGAAAGCGCACGCGGGTGATGGCGTAGGCCGCGAACACGCTGGCGATCAACGACAGGATCGTGGCCGACACGGCGATGAACATGGTATTCCACAGCCACAGCGGGTAGTCGGTCTTGAACAGCAGGTCGTGGATGTGCTCGAAGGTCGGGTTCAGCGTGTAGAAGGGGTTGTGGGCATCGAGGTCGAGCAGATGCTCCTTCGGCTTCACCGCCGTCATCGTCATCCAGTAGAACGGGAACAGCAGCACGAAGACGATCAGCGACAGCGGCATGTAAACGCGCACCACACGCTGCGGCAGCGTCGAGAGGAAGCTCATGCCTTCGCTGTTGTCGGCCTCCGTCGCGGCGGCTTTGGCGACGCGGGTCTCACTCATTGTTTTCACTCCCGGCCTGCCATTTACGGCGTTGCAAACCGAACCAACTCACCATGATGGCCGCCAGCAGGAAGGGCACCATGGCGGTTGAAATCGCCGCGCCCTCGCCGATGCGCCCGCCCAGGATGGCGGTGTTGTAGGACATGGTGGCCATCAACTCTGTGGCGCCGGCCGGGCCGCCATTGGTCAGCACCTTGATGAGCTGGAAATCGGTGAACGTGAACAGCACCGAGAAGGTCATCACCACGGCGATGATCGGCGTCAACAGTGGGTAGGTGATCTTGACGAACATCTGCCAGCGCGTGGCCCCGTCGAGCACCGCGGCCTCATACAGCGAGGGCGGCACCGTCTGCAGGCCCGCGAGCAGCGAGATGGCGATGAAGGGCACGCCGCGCCAGACGTTGGCGAAGATCACGGCGAAACGCGAGTTCCAGGCGTCGCCGAGGAAGTTGATGTTCTCGGTGATCAGGCCAGCCTTCTTCAGCGACCAGGAGATGACGGAGAACTGCGGGTCGTAGATCCACCAGAAGGCGATCGCCGACAGCACCGTGGGCACGATGAAAGGGATCAGCACCAGGGCGCGGATGATGGCCTTGAAGGGCAATTTCTCGTTGAGCAGGATGGCCAGGTAGAGGCCAAGCGCGAACTTGATGACGCTGGCCACAAAGGTGTAGAAGAGAGTGAAGAACACCGCCGACTGGAACTTGCTGTCGCCGATGATCCACTCGTAGTTCTCCAGCCCGACGAACTTCCCGGGCGTGCCGATCTTGGTGTCGGTAAACGACAGCCAGATGCCCAGGCCAAGCGGATAGACCAGGAACAGCAACAGGAACGCCGCCGCCGGCAGCATGAACAGCAGGCCGATGACAGTGCGGTTGTTGGAGAGGCGGTCGAGCATGGGGTCAGAGGTTGTTGGCAGTGCTCTCTCCGCCCCCGCCGCCCCGTTCGGGCTGAGCCTGTCGAAGCCAGCAAGGCCCTTCCTTCGACAAGCTCAGGACGATCGGGGGGCGGGTGAGCGGGGGGCGGGGTAGTGGCGCTGGTCCTATCGATAGATCCGTTTCGCCTGCCGCTCGGCCACCAGGATGGCGTCCTTGATGGTCGCGCGGCCGGTACACACCGAGGCCACCATGTCGAGCATGACGAAGTCGGCCAGGGCCGAGGCCGCCTTCTCGCCCACAGAACCCAGCCCGCCGGCGGTCAAGGTGCGCCGGGCGGCGTCCTTCAGCATCGACAGCTTCGGGTCCGTCCGCCAGACCGGGTTGGCGTCGTAGGCATTCAGCGGGTGCGTCAGGTAGGCCACCGCGTCTTCCAGCCACTTGTTGTAGTTCTCCGCTTCGAGCAGGAAGGCCATGAAGGCCTTGCAGGCGACGGGCGCCTTCGAGTACTTCATGATCATCAGCGGGTAAGCGATGTGGAACTCGGTGGGTTTGCCCGCCGGGCCGATCGGCCACAGGGAGTGGTTCATGTCGTCCATCACCTCCTTGGCCTTGGCGTCGCCCTTGGCGGCACCGGCTTTGGCGGCGGCGTAGATCGAGACCCCGTTGTTGGTCAGCGAGACCTGGCTCTCCAGGAAAGCCTTGTTGTTAAAGCTGTCGTTCCAGGCCGCCGTGCCCGGGACGAAGGTGTCAGACAGGGCCTTGGTGTACTCCAGGGCCTTGACGGTCTCAGGCGAATTGATGATGACCTGGTCCTTGGCGTCAACCAGGTTCGCGCCGTGCGACCACATCGCCCAATGGACCCAGGCGTTGCCGTCGCCCGATGCGCGGCCGAGCGCGAAGCCGCCAGCCACCGATTTTTCCTTCAGCGCTTTCATCAATTCCAGGAAGCCCGTCGTGTCCTTCGGCACCTCCTTGAAGCCGGCCTTCTCGATCATGCTTTGCCGGTAGTTGATGACGTTGCCGTTATAGGCCACCGGGATCGCAATCCATTTGCCGCCGGGGCCTTTGCCGTAGGTCTCGGCCGTGGCGGCCCAGCCACCGTACTTCTTGCCCAGGTAGCCGGCCACGTCAGTGACGTCGACGCACTTGCTCGGGAACAGGTGCGGCAAGGAGTACAGGCCCCAGAACATGTCCGGGCCCTGGTTGGTGTTGGCGGCCACGCTGGCCTTGGGCTGCACGTCGTCGAGTGACTCGTTGATGACCTTGACCTCGACCCCGGTGGCCTTGGTGAAGTTGGCCACCAGCACCATGAAGGCGTCTTCCTCGGCCTGCACAAAGCGCTTCCAGCGCAGCAGCGTGATCTTGGCGCCCTTCTCGGGATTGATGGGCGACGCCTGGGCCCCGGCCTGGGCCCACAGCCCCAGGTTGGCGACGCTCGCGCCGGCCTGGGTGGCGCCGGTCGTGAGCACATTGCGACGAGTGAAGCGGCTCTCGGACATGGTTCGTGTCTCCTCAGGGGCGTGATGGATCGGATGGTTTGAAGTCGAGGGCGGCCTAGATCCGTTGGCCGCTCGACACGTCGAAAAGGTGCGCCACCGGCGCGCGGGGCTTGAGCCGGATCTTCTGGCCCGGCGCGAACTCGTGGCGCTCACGGAAGATGGCGACGATCTCTTGCGTGCCCAGGCGGGCAAAGAGCTGGGTCTCGCTGCCGGTGGGCTCGATCACCACCACCTCGGCCTCGAAGCCGTCGTCGGCGATATCGAGGTGCTCGGGGCGGATGCCGTAGACCACCGCGCGGCCATCGTTGGCGGCCTTGGCGCCGTCCAGCGGCAAACGCGCGCCAGCGGCGGTGACGATGGCGCCGTCTTTCTGCGTGCCGTCGATTAAGTTAATCGACGGCGAGCCGATGAAACCCGCCACGAAGCGGTTCGCCGGGTGGTCGTAGAGCTCGAGCGGGCTGCCGGATTGCTCGATGTGGCCGTCGTGCATCACGACGATCTGGTCGGCCATGGTCATGGCTTCGATCTGGTCGTGCGTGACATACACCGAGGTGGTCTTCAAGCGTTGGTGCAACTCCTTGATCTCGGTGCGCATGGCCACGCGCAACTTGGCGTCGAGGTTGGAGAGCGGCTCGTCGAACAGGAAGACCTGCGGGTCGCGCACGATGCAGCGGCCCATGGCCACGCGCTGGCGCTGGCCGCCCGAGAGCTGGCGCGGAAAGCGCTCGAGCAGGGGCGCCAGGCCGAGGATGCCCGCCGCCTTGTTGACGCGCTCGTCGATGAAGGCCTTGCTCTTCTTGGCCAGCGAGAGCGAGAACGCCATGTTGTCGCGCACCGTCATGTGCGGGTACAGGGCGTAGTTCTGGAACACCATGGCGATGTCGCGTTCCTTGGGCGGCACCTGGTTGACGATGCAGCCGCCGATCTCGATCTCGCCGCCGCTGATGTTCTCCAAACCGGCCACCATGCGCAGCAGGGTGCTCTTGCCGCAGCCCGAGGGGCCGACCAGCACGGTGAAGGAGCCGTCGGGGATGTCGATCGACACGCCATGCAGCACCTCGATCTCGCCGAAGCGCTTCTTCACCGAGCGAATGTGGACGCTGGCCATCGGGCGGGGGTCTCCGGCGATTGTTCGGGCCTGCCCTGTTGGCAGGCCGTGGAAGCGGGTTGTATGATGACCCGATCACCATGTCAATCAGCATTTGAACGCACATGGCCGTCGCCACCGACCTGCCCCTGGTGACCGAACGCCTGTCGGATCGCCTGGCCGTGCGCATCGCCCTGCAGATCGACGGCGGCGGCCTGCACCCGGGCGACCGCCTGCCCACCGAGCAGCAGCTGGCCGCCACCCACGGTGTGTCACGCACCGTCGTGCGTGAGGCCGTGCACCAGCTCAAGTCGCAGGGCCTCGTGCGCTCGCGCCAGGGCTCGGGCGTGTTCGTCACCGCACCGCCGGCGCACCGGGCCATGGCCTTCGACCCCAAGGTGCTGGAATCGCTCGACGCTGTGGTGCAGATGGTCGAGCTGCGCCGCGACAAAGAGGGCGAGATGGCCGCGCTGGCCGCCCAGCGGGCGACGCGGGCCCAGGTGGCCGAGCTCAAGCGCGCGCTGCGTGCCATCGACACCGCGACCGACAACGGCGAGCTCGGTGTTGAACAAGACCTGGCCTTCCACCGCGCCATCGGCGAGGCCACCGGCAACCCGCAGTTCGTGCGCATGCTCGGCATCCTTGAGGCTTACCTGCGCGACGCGATGACGGTGACTAAGGGCTACGAGTCGATGCGCATTGATTTCATGGAACAGGTGCGGCGCGAGCACCGCGCCATCGTCGAGGCTGTCGCCGCCGGCGACCCCAAGGGCGCGCGCCGCGCCGCTATCCAGCACCACCTCGACGGTGAAAAGAGGCTGATCACCAGCGGTGTCATCAGGCCCGCCAAGACGGCGAAGGCGCGTCGATGAGAGCGCCGATCTTGGGCGTGATCGCCGACGACTTCACCGGCGCCACCGACGTGGCCGGCATGCTGGTGCAGGCCGGCATGGACACCCTGCTGGCCGTGGGTGTGCCCGCCGACGCTGCGGCCCTCGACGCCGATGCCGTGGTCGTGGCGCTGAAGTCGCGCACCGCGCCCGTGGCCGACGCCGTGCGCGAGTCGCTCGCTGCCGTGGCGCGGCTGCGCGCGGCGGGCTGTCGCCAGTTCTATTTCAAGGTCTGCTCGACCTTCGACTCCACCCCGCGCGGCAACATCGGCCCGGTCGCCGAGGCCTTGATGGCGGCACTTGGTGCTGACTTCGCCATCGCCTGCCCGGCATTCCCGGAGAACGGCCGCAGTGTCTACCGCGGCCACTTGTTCGTCGGCGACGCCCTGCTGTCGGACACCGGCATGCGCGACCACCCGCTGACGCCCATGACAGACGCCAACCTGGTGCGCTGGCTGCAGGCCCAGACGCCGCTGCGCATCGGCCTGCTGCGCCACGACGTGGTGGCCGGCGGGGTTGAATCGGTGGCCGCGCGCATGGCCGCGCTGTGCGCCGACGGCGTGCGCATCGCCATCGCCGACGCCACCTGCAACGACGACTTGCGCACCCTGGCTGCCGCCACGGTGGACTTGCCGCTGCTGGTGGCCGGCTCGGGGGTGGCGCTCGGCTTGCCGGCGGCCTACGCCGCGCGCGGCTGGATCCGGCAGGGCGCGCAGGCCGCGGCCCTGCCCGCCGTGGGCGGCCATGCCGCTGTGTTGTCGGGCTCCTGCTCGGTTGCCACCAACGCCCAAGTGCAAGACTGGCTGGCGCAGGGGCGCCCCGCCTTTCGCATCGGCGCCCTGCAACTTGCAGCCGGCGCAGCGCTGGCCCCTCAGGCCCTGGCCTGGGCCGCGCCGCGTCTGGCCAGCGCGCCGGTGCTGGTCTATGCCACCGCCAGCGCCGACGAGGTCAAAGCCACGCAGCAACAGCTTGGCGTCGAGCGCGCCGGCGCACTGGTCGAAGCCTGCCTGGCCGACATTGCGCAAGGCCTGGTGGCGCTCGGCGTCAAGCGCCTGGTGGTTGCCGGTGGCGAGACCTCGGGCGCCGTGGTGCAGGCCCTGGGGGTGCAGCGTTTGCGCGTCGGCCTGCCGATCGATCCCGGTGTGCCCTGGACGCAGGCCGAAGGGCGGCCACTGTTGCTGGCGCTCAAGTCAGGTAACTTCGGCGCTGTTGATTTCTTTGCCAAGGCGCTGAGCCTGGCGCCATGAAATGAACCACCCCCGTTGCGGCTTCGCCGCTCCCCCTCAAGGGGGCGCCGCTGGCGGACCGGCAGAGCCGGATCCGCGGCGGCTGCTTGGCTACATCGGTTCATGCGTCGAGTGTGGCGCTCGGCGCCATGGTCAATTGACATGAGCAGCTACCCCTTGCGCCGCGAACTCTGTCGCGTCAGCAGCTCGCTCTTCCAGCGTGGCTATGTGCATGCCACTGCGGGCAATGTGAGCGTGCGGGTCGAGGGGGGCACCCTCATCACGCCGACAGACGCCTGCCTGGGCCACCTTGACCCGGCGCAACTCGCCTTCGTGGACGACGCCGGGGTGCAGCAGTCGGGCGACCGGGCCAGCAAGACCCTGGCTCTGCACCGCGCCATCTACGCCGCGGCGCCTGCGGCGCGCTGCGTGATTCACAGCCACAGCACCCATCTGGTGGCGTTGACCTTGGCGGGGGTCTGGCGCGAGGATGCGGTGTTGCCGCCGATCACGCCCCTACTGCGTGATGAAGGTCGGGCGCGTGCCCCTGGTGGCCTACCGCCGGCCGGGCGACCCGGCAGTGGCGGCGCAGGTGGCGGCGCTGATCGGCGCCGCGCAGGCACGTGGCGCACCGATCCGCGCTGTCTTGCTCGAACGCCTCGGGCCCGTGGTCTGGCACGAAACGCCCGCCGCGGCAATGGCGGTGCTGGAAGAACTTGAAGAGACCGCCCGGCTCTGGTTGATGACGGTACCGAAACCGGCGCCGCTGACGGACGAACAACTCGCCGAGCTGCGCGAGCAGTTCGGCGCAAGCTGGTGACAGTGAACCACGAGACTTGACATGCCCCGCTTCGCCGCCAACCTGTCGATGCTCTACAACGAGCACGCCTTCCTCGACCGCTTTGCTGCGGCCGCCGCCGACAGCTTCAGCGCGGTCGAGTTTCTTTTCCCCTATGCCTTCACCGCCCCGGAATTGGCCGCGCGCCTGGCCGACCACGGCCTGACGCAAGTGCTGTTCAACGGCCCGCCAGGCGACTGGGAGCGCGGCGAACGCGGCACGGCCTGCCTGCCCGGGCGCGAAGACGAATTCAAGCGCGGCATCGCGCAAGCCCTGCAGTACGCCGCGGCCTTGCACTGCCCGCGCGTGCACGTGATGGCCGGCCTGGCGCCGGCCGGCGGCGAACGCGCCGCGCGGCAGGCCCCCGACCTGGCCAACCTGGCCTGGGCCGCAGCCCAGGCCGCGCCGCAGGGCATCGACGTGGTGATCGAACCCATCAACACGCGCGACATCCCTGGCTTCTTCCTCAACCGGCAAGACCAGGCCCATGCCGTGGTCGCCGCCGTGGGCGCACCCAACCTCAAGGTGCAGATGGACCTGTACCACTGCCAGATCGTCGAGGGCGATCTGGCCAAGAAGCTCGAACGCTACCTGCCCACCGGCGCGGTCGGCCATTTGCAGATTGCCGGCGTGCCGGAACGGCACGAGCCCGATGTGGGCGAGATCAACCACCCCTATCTGTTCGACCTGATCGACCGCCTGGGCTACACCGGCTGGATCGGCGCCGAGTACCGGCCACGCATCACCACTGCCGGCGGCACCTCGGCCGGCCTGGCTTGGTTCAACCCTTACCGCAAGAGGCCCTGACGATGAAACTCCTGATCACCGGCGGTGCCGGCTTTCTCGGCGCGCGGCTCGCGCGCACCCTGCTGGCGCGCGACTCGCTGGCGGGCCAGCCCATCGACGCGCTGGTGCTGGCCGACCAGTTCGCGCCGCCGCCCGACTTGCTGGCCGACCCGCGCGTGAGCGCACGCACCGGCCCGTTGCTGGCGCAGTGCGCCGGCCTCGGCGCCGAGCGCTTCGACGGTGTGTTTCACTTGGCCTCGGCGGTGTCGGGCGAGTGCGAGACTGACTTCGACCTCGGCATGCGTTCCAACCTCGACAGCACGCGCGCCTTGCTCGATGCGCTGCGCGCCGCTGGCAACGCGCCGCGCTTCCTGTTCTCGAGTTCGGTGGCCGTGTTCGGCCCCGACCCCGGGAAGGCGCTGCCCGCCGTGGTGGCCGACGACACCCTGCCGGCGCCGCAAACCTCCTACGGCGCGCAAAAGTTGATGTGCGAGCACTTGATTGCCGACTGCACGCGCAAGGGCTTCATCGACGGGCGCGCCGCGCGCCTGATGACGGTCACAGTGCGGCCAGGCAAACCGAATGCCGCCGCATCGTCCTTCTTCAGCGGCATCATCCGCGAGCCGCTGGCGGGCGTTGAATCGATCTGCCCCGTCGGCGAAGAGGTGTCGCACCCGGTGTCCTCACCGGCGCGCACGGTGGAGGGGCTGATCGCCGTGTTTGAAGCGCCGCGCGCGGCGCTCGGCGGGCGCCTGGCGCTCAACCTGCCCGCCCTTAACGTGACCGTCGGCGAGATGCTCGCTGCGCTTGAGGCCGTGGCCGGCCCCGCCGTGCGCGCCCACGTGCGCTTCGAGCGTGACGAGCGCATCGCCGGCATCGTCGCCAACTGGCCGCAGGGCGCCAGTGCCGCGCGTGCCGCCCGCCTCGGCCTGGCGCCGGAAGCGGCCTTCGCCGACATCATTCGCCAGTACATCGCCGACTGCCGCGCGCGGCCGGATGCTCACCTCACTCTCAAAGGACTGTCATGACAACCCCCACGCTCACTTCGTTCGCTGCCCCCCGGGCCCGGACAGGGCCCCTTCGGAGCCCCGGGGGCGCTGGCCTGCCTTGGGGCGGCCCGGCGGGAGGCCAGTCGTGAACCAACTCGACTTGAAAGGCCGCGTCGCCGTCGTCACCGGCGGCGCCCAAGGCATCGGCTACGCCACCGCCCAGCGCATGCTGGCCTCCGGCGCCAGCGTGGTGCTGTGGGACATGGACGCGCCGCTGCTGGCACAAGCCAGTGAATCCCTCGGCAAGCTTGGCCGCGTCGGCACGGCGCAAGTTGAGCTGACTGACGAGGCCGCGGTGGTGCGCGCCACCGCGCAGGCCCTCGCCGAGTTCGGCCGCATCGACATCCTGGTCAACAACGCCGGCATCACCGGCGGCAACGCCAGCACCTGGGAGCTGCCGCCCGAAATGTGGCGCCGTGTCATCGAAGTCAACCTGATCGCGCCCTACCTGACCTGCCGCGCCGTGGTGCCGCAGATGTTGACGCAAGGCTACGGCCGCATCGTCAACGTGGCCTCCGTTGCCGGCAAGGAAGGCAACCCCAACGCCAGCCACTACAGCGCCAGCAAGGCCGGCCTGATCGCGTTGACAAAGTCGCTGGGTAAGGAACTCGCCACCCGCGGCATCCTCGTCAACGCCGTGGCCCCGGCGGCGGCCAAGACCGCCATGTTCGACACCATGAAGCCCGAGTTCATTGCCTACATGCTGGGCAAGATCCCGATGAACCGCTTCGTCGAAGTGCAGGAAATCGCCGCCGGCATTTGCTGGTTGGCCAGCGAGGATTGCTCCTTCACCACCGGCTCGGTGCTGGATTTGTCGGGCGGGCGGGCGACGTATTGAACGCGAGCAGCCTGCATTGCGGGCGCGGCCATTGCAGCGCCCTTGCTGGCGGCGTGCTAGAGCCCATCGTGACGCGCACGCGCGGCCGCACTCAGTGTTTACCGACGGCCCGAAGGACGCGCCGGGTGGCCCGATCAAGTGGCGCAAGGTGATGGTCAAGCCCACCTGATACGGATTCGCGTTCGATCGCACAAGTCACCGTTCGGGCTGAGCCGGTATTCCCGATCATCCTGAGCTTGTCGAAGGAAGCCCTTCGACAGGCTCAGGGCGAACGGTGTTTTCTATGCGTTTGGTCGCACATCGGTATGAGCGCGTGGGCCCGCGCCCCCCGCTCAGCTCGCCCGCTCGCCGGTCTGCAGGCGCCACAGCGCCGCATACAGGCCGTCGCGCACCACCAGGGCTTCGTGGCTGCCGCTCTCGACGATGCGACCGCGGTCCATCACATGGATGCGAGTGGCATGCCGGATGGTGGACAAGCGGTGCGCAATGATCAGGCTGGTGCGACCCACCACCAGTTTGTCGAGCGAGCGCTGGATGGCGGCCTCGGTTTCGTTGTCCACGGCTGAGGTGGCCTCGTCCAGGATCAGGATGGGCGGGTCCTTGAAGATGGCGCGCGCCAGTGCCAGGCGCTGGCGCTGGCCGCCCGACAGCTTCATGCCGCGCTCGCCCACGGCGGTGTCATAGCCCTGGGGCAGTGCCAGCACAAAGTCATGCGCCTCGGCGGCCTGCGCGGCGGCGATGATCTTGTCGCGCAAGGCCACTTGGGCGGCGGCCTCGGTGCCGTAGCCGATGTTCTCGGCCACCGTGCCGTCGGTCAGGAAGCTGTCCTGCGAGACATAGCCGATGGCCCGGCGCAGGTCTTGCAAATCGAACTCGGTGATGGGCGTGCCGTCCAGGCGGATGCTGCCGGGCGTGGTGTCGTACAGGCGCAGCAACAGGCGCGTCAGCGTGCTCTTGCCGCTGCCGGTGCTGCCCACGAAGGCGACGGTCTCGCCCGGCGCGATGCTCAGGCTGACGCCGTCCAGCGCCAGGCGCGTGGTGTCGGCGGCGTCATAGCCGAAGCGCACGTCGTCGAACACCAGTTCGCCGCGCACAGTGGCCAGCGGCAGCGGGCGGCCGGCGTAGCCGATGGTCACGGGTGTCTGCAGCAGGTTCATCACGCGCTCGATGGACGCCATGGCGCGGTTGTACATGTCGCTCAGTTCGGCCAGGCGCGTCAGCGGCCACAGCAGGCGCTGCGTCAGGTAGACCAGGGCCGAATACACGCCCACGCCGAGTTCGCCTGCCAGCACCAGGAAGCCGCCGTACAGCAGCGTGAAGGCGAAGCCGGCCAGGATGGCGACGCGGATGACCGGCGTGATGGCCGCCGACCAGCGGATGGCCTCGGTGTTGCGCGCCCGGTAGTCGTCGGAAGCCTGCCGGATGTGACCGACCTCGAAGTCTTCGGCCGCGAAGGCCTTCACCGTGGCGATGCCCTGCAGGTTGTTCGACAGCCGCGCCGACATGTCCCCGGCGGCTTCGCGCATCGCGGCGTAGCGCGGCGCCAGGCGGGCCTGGAACCAGAACGCGCCGTACAGGATGAAGGGCACCGGAATGAGCGCCAGCGCGGCCAGCTTCCAGGTCAGCGCGAAGAACACCGCGCCGACCATCAGCGTGCCCATGAAGACCTGGATCAGGCTGGACAGCCCGTTGTTCAGGAAGCGCTCCATCTGGTTCACGTCTTCGTTCAGCACCGCCATCAGGTTGCCGCTGCGGTTGCGCTCGAACCAGTCCAGCGGCAGCTTCTGCACGTGGGCATAGGCGTCCAGGCGCGCCGCGTGCTGCAGGTCTTGCGCCAGGTTGCGCCACTTCAGCTCCAGCAGGTATTCGGTCCACGACTCCATCAGCCAGATGAAGGCTGTCAGCGCGGTCAGCGCCAACAGTTGCTGCTTCGGATCGACCAGCCCCACGCGCGCCAGGAAAGACGCCTTCTGGTTGACGACCACGTCCACCGCCACCCCAATGAGCAGCTCGGGCAGCACGTCGAAGAACTTGTTGACCACGCTGTAGAAGGTGGCCAACCAGACGTCGCGCCGGTGGCCGCGGGCATAGCCGAACAGGCGGCGCAAGGGGTGCATGGGGGTGGCGCCAGAGGGAACTGCAAACAACGGACAAATCAGTGTAGTGGCCGCTGCGCAAGAGCGGACGGGTGCAAGGGCTTGGGCCACTGCGCACAATGCGGCGCGTGGGGGCAGTTGCACCAGGAGCCTTTGAATGAACCCTTCTTGCACTCGGCGCCGACAGCTGAGCTGTCTTCTCGTGGCCCTGGCGCTGCCGTTGGCTGCGTCGGTTGCCGCCGCCGATGACTGGTCAGCGGTTCAACCCGGCTTCGTGGTGCTGTTTCGCCACGCCCTGGCTCCGGGCGGCGGCGACCCGCCGGGCCTCAAGCTCGGCGATTGCGCCACGCAGCGAAACCTGAGCGACGAAGGCCGCGCGCAAGCGCTGCGCATCGGCCATGCCTTCAAGGCCCGCGGCATCGCGGTGGGCGCCGTGTGGTCGTCGCAGTGGTGCCGCACGCGCGACACAGCCGACATCGCCTTCCCGCGCCAGCGCATGGACCAGCCGGCCTTTAACTCCTTCTTTGGCGACCGCGATGCCGCACCCGAGCAAACGCGCACCGCCCAGGCGCTGCTGGCCGCCTGGCGCGGCCCCGGGGTGCTGGTGGTGACGACGCACCAAGTCAACATCACTGCGCTCACGGGCATCGTGCCGGCATCGGGAGAGGGCATCGTCGTCAAGCCCAGCGCGCAGGGGCTGGTGGTGCTCGGCCGCATCGCGCCTTGAGCCGCCCGCTGGCGACGCTAGATGCTGTACCGCGCCCAGCGCTCGAGCAGGGTCTCGTAGTCGCGCCGGGTTTCGGCGTAAACCTGGGCGTAGTCGCGCGTCTTGCAGCCGCCGCTGGCCTTGACCATCGAGCGGGCGGCGTCGGCACTGAGGCGGCGCGAGATGTCCTGCAGCTCGCGTGTGCGGGCGTAGATTGGCAGATCGCTCACCACGGCGCGCCAGTCGTTGCCAGCGCGGCGCGGGCACAGGCTGTCGAGTGTGCTCATCAGGTCGGCATGGAACATCAGGTCGCCCATCAGCTCGCCGGTCTCTTCGTCGGGGAGCAGGCTGGCTGTCGCAGTCGCGCCAGCCAGCGCCAGCACGAGGCCGGCGAGGGGGCGCAGCAGCTTGACGCGAGTCTTGGAGGGAGGGGGCTGTTGTTGCATGGTCAGGCCAGTCTAGGCAGGGCCGCGCCTTTCGCCACGCCCCTGTTCCGGGGTCGCGCCACCCTCATTCACAGGTGCGCGCAACACTTTGCGGCACCGCCGCGACAATCGCCCTCCTACTGGCCAGGGAGACTGCCGTGTCACGTGCCCGCCCCTTCGATGTGATCCTCTACGGCGCCACCGGCTTTGTCGGCCGCCAGACGGCGCGTTACTTCGCCGCGCACGCGCCCGCCGGCCTGCGCTGGGCCCTGGCCGGGCGTTCCGCCGCCAAGCTTGAAGCGCTGCGCACCGAGCTGGCTGCGGTGACACCCGGCGTGGTGGTGGCCGACGCCGGCGATGCCGCCGCCCTCGATGCCCTCGCGGCGCAGGCCGGCGTGGTGCTCAGCACGGCCGGCCCCTTTGCACGCTTCGGCAGCGAGCTCGTGGCGGCCTGTGTGCGCCAAGGCAGCCACTATGTCGACATCACCGGCGAAACACCGTGGGTGCGCGAGATGATCGACTTGCACCACGATGCCGCCGCGAAGAGCGGCACGCGCATCGTGCCGGGCTGCGGCTTCGACTCCGTGCCGTCAGACCTGGGCGCGTGGCTGGTGGCCCGTGCGCTGCGCGAGCAGCACGACGAAGTCTGCGTCAGCGTCAAGGCCTGCTTCTCGATCCGCGGCGGGCTCAATGGCGGCACCGCGGCGTCGATGTTCAACGCGCTTGAGACCGGCGTGCAAGGCCAGATCGACGACCCCTTCCTGCTCAACCCAGCCGGCACGGCCCCGGCCGACGCTGCCAGCCACCGCGACCCGGCGGGCGCGCTGCTTGACGCCGACTTCGACGCCTGGCTGGCACCCTTCGTGATGGGCTCCATCAACACCCGCGTGGTGCGCCGCAGTGCCGCGCTGCTGGCCGCCAGCGGCCTGTATGCGCCGGCCTTTCGCTACCAGGAATACGCTCGCGTCGGCCGCGGCGCCACGGGCGCGCTGAGCGCCACCACCCTGGCCGTGGGCATGGCCGGCGGCCGCACGGCGCTGGGCTTTGCGCCGCTGCGCCGGCTTGCCGCGCGCTATCTGCCAGCGCCGGGCGAGGGGCCGAGCGAGCAGGCCATGGACCGCGGTTCGTTTCGCTGTGAGCTGATCGGTGTGGGCAGCCGCGGCAGCGTGCAGCGCGGGCGCATCGCCGGGCGCGGTGACCCGGGCAACCGCGCCACCACCGTGTTCGTCTGCGAGTCGGCACTGGCCTTGGCGCTCGATGCCAAGCGCCTGCCCGGCGCGGCGCGCCTGGGCGGCGTGCTGACGCCGGCGGTGGCCCTCGGGGCGGTGCTGGCCGCGCGACTGCGGGCGGCCGGGATGGCGGTGGAGCCGTTCGGCTCCTGACTCAGCGCTCCGTCACGCCCAGCTTGTCGAGCAGGCCGTTCAGCTCGTCGAGCGAGCCGAAGGAAATCGCGATCTCGCCCTGCTCGCCGCGCTTGGCCTTGCGCAGCACGCGGATCTCGACCGAGGCGGTGAGGCGATCCGCCAGGGCCTCTTCCAGGCGCACGATGTCGCGCGACTTGTCTTGCTTGATGCGCATCAGCGGCGACTGCCGGCCGGCGCCGCCGCCCGCCTGGCGGGTGACCAGCTTCTCGGTCTCGCGCACCGAGAGCTTCTTGGCGGCCACCTCGTTGGCGCACAGGATCTGCTGCGCGGCCTCGAGCCCCAGCAGGGCGCGCGCGTGCCCCATCTCGATGTCGCCGGCCATCAACATCTGCTGTACGGGTGCCGTCAGGTTCAACAGGCGCAACAGGTTGCTGGCCGCGCTGCGCGAGCGGCCGACGGCCTGCGCCGCCTGCTCGTGCGTGAGCGCGAACTCGTCGACCAGGCGCTTGAGGCCCTGCGCCTCTTCGAGCGGGTTGAGGTCTTCACGCTGGATGTTCTCGATCAGCGCCATCACCGCCGCGGCTTCGTCGGCCACGGCCCGCACCAGCACCGGCACTTCTGTCAGCCCGGCGAGGTTGGCAGCGCGCACGCGGCGCTCGCCGGCGATGATTTCGTAGCGGTTCGGCCCCACCGGCCGCACCAGCACCGGCTGCATGATGCCCTGGCTCTTGATGCTCTCGGCCAGCTCGTAGAGCGAGCCTTCGTCCATGCGCGTGCGCGGCTGGTACTTGCCGGGCTGCAACTGGGCCAGCTTGAGG
>JANNGJ010000267.1:0-5796 GCA_031403815.1 Burkholderiales bacterium
GAAAGAACAGCCGGCTCACCCCGTCGCTGTGCTCGTAGGTTCCCGACAGGGCGATGTCGAGGTTCTGTTGATTGCTGCCTGCGTCTTGATGGTGCAGGTGTTCCTCGACAAGCACCCCGAGCTGTTCGAGACCGGCCTGGAGCGCTCTGACCTGAAGCTCTTTCTGCTCTGCCTGGTGCTCGGCTTGACCGGCTGGGCCGGTTTGTGCCGGCTGCTGCGCGCCGAGACCCTCAAGCTGCGCGAGCTCGACTATGTGCAGGCGGCGCAGGCCTTCGGCGTTGGCCACCGCCAGATCATGCAGCGCCACGTGTTTCCCAACGTCGCCCACCTGATGCTCATCGTCACGGTGCTCGAGTTCTCTTCCTTGATCTTGTACGAAGCCGTGTTGTCCTACGTGGGCGTCGGCGTCGACCCGTCGATGAACAGCTTCGGCGGCATGATCAACCTGGCACGCAACGAGATGAGCCGCGACCCCATCGTCTGGTGGCCCTTCGCCGCGGCATTCACCTTCATGGTGGCCCTGGTGCTGGCGGCCAACCTGTTTGCCGACGGCGTGCGCGATGCCTTCGATCCGCGCTCGCGCGCCTTCCGGCCGCGGCTGTCCACCCGCAAGCCCGCCCAACTCGCCCATTCGCCCTGAGCCTGTATCCCCGTTCGCCCTGAGCCTGTCGAAGGGCAGCCCCGGCACACGCGGCTTCGACAAGCTCAGCCCGAACGGGTTTTGAATCCCACATCAGCCAGAACCATGCTTGACATTCAAGACCTCAAGGTAGCGCTCGACGGCGAGGCCGGCGTGGTGCGCGCCATCGACGGCCTGCGCCTGGCCATCCAGCGCGGCGAAACCTTTGCCCTGGTGGGCGAAAGCGGCTGCGGCAAGAGCATGACGGCGCTGGCGCTGATGCGCCTGCTGCCCGAGAACGGCCGCGTCACGGCCGGTCGCATCGAGCTCGAAGGCCAGGACACCCTGGCCCTGGCCGAGAGCCAGATGCGCGCGGTGCGCGGCGGCCGCATCGGCATGATCTTCCAGGAGCCGGCCACCAGCCTGAATCCGGTGATGAAGGTCGGCCAGCAGATCGTCGAGGCCATCGAAACCCACACCGCCCTGCGCGGCACGGCGGCGCGCGCCAAGGCCATCGACTGGCTGCGCCGCGTCGGCATTCCCGAGCCCGAGCGGCGCATCGACGAGTACCCCTTCCGCATGAGCGGCGGCCAGAAACAGCGCGTGATGATCGCGATGACCCTCGCCACCGAACCCGACTTCCTGATCGCCGACGAGCCGACCACGGCCCTGGACGTCACGATCCAGAAGCAGATCCTCGACCTGTTGCGCGACCTGCAGCGCGAGCAGGGCATGGGCCTCTTGCTGATCACGCATGACCTGGCGGTGGTGGCCGGCATGGCGCAGCGCGTGGCGCTGATGTACGCGGGCCAGATCATCGAGGTGGCCAGCGCCGACGAGTTTTTCAGCGCGCCCAAGCACCCCTATGCGCAGGCCCTGCTGCGCGCCTTGCCCGACGCCGGCCGACGCGGTGAGCCGCTGGCCGCTATTGCCGGCACCGTGCCCGCCCTGACCACCACCTTCGCCGGTTGCCGCTTCGCGCCGCGCTGCGCGAGTGTGATGCCGCATTGCGCCACCACACTGCCCGAGTTGACCCTGCTCGGCCCGACGCGCAGCGTGCGCTGTTTGCTCTACACCGACGGCGCCTCGCAACGCACCGTGCGGGCTGAACCGGTCGATGCCCTTCCTTCGACAGGCTCAGGACGAACGGATCTTCAGGTTCAGGCTGATCGCGGTGACTCCGCTCGGGCTGACGCCGCACCTGTTCGCTTTGAGCCCTCTCCCGTTCGCCCTGAGCTTGCATCCCCGTTCGTCCTGAGCCCGTCGAAGGAAGGGCTCAGTGACGCACCTGGACTTCGACAGGCTCAGCCCGAACGGGGTGGAGCAGGTGCCCCGCTGCTGTCGGTGCAAGACCTGCGCGTGCGCTTCCCCATCCGCAAGGGCCTGCTGCAACGCGTCAGCGGCCACTTTGATGCGGTGGGTGGTGTGTCCTTCGACATCCAGCCCGGCCAAACCGTGGCCTTGGTCGGTGAGTCGGGTTGCGGCAAGACGACCACCGGCAAGGCCATCGTGCAATTGCTGCGCGGCCAGGCGGCCATCGAAGGCCAGGCACTGCTCGGCGGCAGCAACCTGTTCGCGATGCAAGGTGACGCCCTGCAAGCCGCCCGCCGCGACATCCAGATCATCTTCCAGGACCCCTTCTCGTCGCTGAATCCGCGCATGCGCGTGTTCGACATCCTCGAAGAAGGCCTCACGGCACTGCACCCGGAGATGGACGCCGGCGCACGCCGCGCCCGCCTGGAGCGGCTCACCGACCAAGTCGGCCTGCGCAAAGAGGCGCTCGAACGCTTCCCACACGAGTTCAGCGGCGGCCAGCGCCAGCGCATCGCGATTGCGCGCGCGTTGGCGGTGCAGCCGAAACTGATCGTCTGCGACGAGCCGACCTCGGCGCTGGACGTCAGCGTGCAGGCGCAGATCCTCAACCTGCTCAAAGAACTGCAGCGCGATCTGGGCCTGGCCTACCTGTTCATCACCCACAACATCGGCGTGGTCGAGTACATCGCCGACCAGGTGGCGGTGATGCAGGCCGGACGCATCGTGGAGCAGGGCGACAGCGACGCGGTGCTGCAGCGGCCGCAGCACGCGTACACGCGCACGCTGCTGGCGGCGGTGCCACGCTTGGCGGTGGCGGCCTGATACGCTTACGACCGGATCGATCGAGCAATCGAGTAAGCAAGTAACCGAGCGCAGTACGCCATGCAAGCGCTTGACCGAATTGCACAGCCGCATGAAGTCATGGGCGGGCGCGCGTGCATTCGCGGCATGCGCGTCGCCGTGGGCATAGTCGTCGGGCAAATCGCAGCCGGCTATTCGATCGACGAGCTGCTGGCCGACTATCCCTACCTCAAGCGCGAAGACGTGCTCTAGGCGTTGCGCTACGCCGCCTGGCGTTCCGAAGAGAGAGAACTCGCTGGCCGCAGCGTGAAGCTGCTCATCGACACGAACCTGGCGCCCCGCTGGGTCGATGACCTGCGGGTTACCGGGCATGACGCCGTGCATAGGTCGGCAATTGCGTCCTGGACGGCCACAGATCGAGACATCATGCAATTTGCGCGCGAGAACGATTGCATTGTGCTCACTCACGGCCTCGATTTTGGCGACATCCTTGCCGCCACCGGTGGCGCAAAGCCGAGCGTCGTGCAGATCCGATCCAGCGGTTTGGGCGCCGCTCGTATCGGCGCGCAGGTCATCGGTGGGCTGGCGCTGTGTGCCGAAGAGCTGGAGGCCGGCGCGCTGGTGACGATAGATACCACCCGCACGCGCGTGCGCGAGCGGGTACGCCTGCTGCCGCTGCCCTTCAGGCGCCCGCTGTAGTGACGGCCGTCTGGACAGGTGTTGGTTCTGCCGCAACACCGAGCTTGCGCAATAGGCTGCTCGCGCCTGTAGCAGCACCAGGTGCTTCGGCGTAGCGCCGACCACGCTGGTCACCGAGATGGCCTGGTCGAAGCTGACGAGGCAGCCGCCAAGCCGCACGGCCAAGCCCAGCAGGTAGAGGTCGGGGATCTGGTGGTGGCCCTGAACCCTGGCGAAGTTGAACAGAGCGTCGTCGCGCAAGGAGACATCGTCAGGCCAGAAGGCATGGTCCAGCACGCCCCAGGCCTCGCGCAGCCGTTCGCGCACCCGGGTACTGCCCAAAGTGCCACGGCGGCTGTAGTGGAGTGAACTCAGGACGCGAACGACGCCGTTTTCAACCAATGGGCAGCTCGCCACCTGGACGCCAGGCTTGGCAATGAAGGCTTTGGCACGTTCGTAGAACTGGTGGGCATCATCGAAGAGTGCGATCCAGACGTTGACATCGAGCAGGGCGCGCAGGGCTGTGGCCTAGCGGAGGCGTGTCAGATGCCTTCGCGCTCCATCGGCGACGGTGCTGCGCCTAGCTGCCAAAATCTAACGCCTGACGTGCACCGGCGAGTGCAATACGCTCACGGCAAGAAGCGCCCTTCGAACTCTGCCGGCGTGAGGATCGGGTAAGTGCACGACATGGCCAGCAGATCCTTGTCGCCGGTCACGATGAAGTCAGCTGCGGCTCCGATCAGCATGGCGAGAATCGGTATGTCGTTCGGGTCACGCAGCCCTGCTGCAATGGCGAAGCCGAGGCTGCCCGCATCGATCTGCACCAATTCGCTTCGCAGCCGCAGCGTGTCCAGAAAGTCGTCTAGATCGGAGGGCAAGTACTTCAGGCGGCGTGCCAAGTGGTGCCACGTGCGAACCAGTTCGTCGATCACAAAATCCGACATCACCAGATCGAAGGCGCCGCTGCGCCAAGCGACGACGAGCCGAGAAGGCGGACCGCCCGGGAACAGCAGGCCCGACACCAACACGTTGGTGTCGAGTATCACGCGCATGCGCATGCGCGTGCTCAGGGCGTTGGCTTGGTTTTCGGCGTCGGGCTGCCCGCCTTGATCCGCGGGCGCGAGCGTTCAGTGGCTGGCGGGGCTGCCTTCGCGCTGCGGCTGCGCTTGCTGGCTTTGCTTGCGCTTGCCGCCAGGGCAGGCAGGCGCCCGGTGGCACGCCAGGCGTCACCCGTTTCGCGGCGGGCTCTGCCTGTGGCCTGTTCGATTTCGGCAAGCGCGACATCTTCTGGCACGTCCTCATAAGCAGTCGCCAATCGGTCGCAAAGGGCGTCGAAACGATCCTGCATGCGCCGGATCCGCTCGAACAGGCGTGCATCGATCAAGGCTGCCACGGGCTTGCCGTCTTTCTTGATCACGATACTGTCATTGCGGTATTGCACGATGTTGAGCATCTCGCCCAGGTTCTGGCGGAAGGCGACTGCGCTGGTTTCAGTTATCATATTGATTCCTATGGTCGATATGGTCAATATGACGTAGCCTATCATGGGAAGTGCACTCGCGGTGCAGCCCAAACTGATCGTCTGCAACGAGCCGACCTTGGCGCTGGACGTGAGCGTGCAGGCGCAGATCCTCAAACTGCTCGAACAGCTGCAACGCGAGCTCGGCGTGGCCTATCTGCTCATCACCCACAACATTGGCGTCGTTGAATCCATCGCGGATCACGTGCCGGTGATGCAGGCCGAGCGCACCGTCGAGCAGGGCGCCAGCGAGGCGGTGCTGCAGCGGCCGCAGCATGCGTACACGCACAGCCTGCTGGCGGCGGTGCCTCGAATGCGCGAACGCGCAATGGCGTGAGGCCCTGCCACGCTATCATCAGGCTCGGTTCGATCGAGTTGAGGTGTTCCTATGCGGCAGGTGGGCTTGCGACGTGAACCGGCCATCGCTGAGCAGGCCAGTGGCCTCCTTTTGATCGAGGGTGCCCGTTTCAATGAAGCGGTCGCCCGGCTGGCACGTACGACCTTCGTTCCGAAGGGCGTCTACCGCTACAAATCGCATGACGAAGCGAACAGTCACCAAGTCAACTGCCTCGTGCACGGAATGGGATTGCGTGCCCTGAAGCGCGAATGATGGACGGCTACAGCCGGCCAGCAACGCTCGACGACCTCAAGCTGCTGCTGCAGTCCCTCAATCAGCACGGTGTCGAGTACCTTCTGATCGGCGGCTATGCACTCGCCGCGCACGGCTACCAACGCGCGACCACGGACATCGACCTGCTGGTCCCGCCGACTGCCGAAGCCGGTCGACGCGTCAAAGAGGCCCTGATGGTTCTGCCGGACCAAGTTGCGAAAGACATTGCCCCCGAGTGGTTCGAAGAGGGCGATA
>JANNGJ010000268.1:0-18286 GCA_031403815.1 Burkholderiales bacterium
GACGCGCGTTGCGCCTGGCTCATGGCTTGGCCAGCGGGGCGACCACCGTGGGGGCGCCGTCACTGCGCTGCTTGATCGGGTGGGGGTGCCAGCCAAGAACGGCCAGCATGACCGCAAAGCCGAGGACGTAGCCGACCACAATATGCCAGCCGCCCTTGATCCAGGCCCAGACCGAGCGTGACTCGGGGTACATGTTGGACAGCGCGACGCCGGCCGACGAGCCGAACCAGATCATCGAGCCGCCAAAGCCGACCGCGAAGGCCAGGAAGCCCCAGTCGTAGCCGTCCTGGCGGATCGCCAAGGCGGTCAGGGGAATGTTGTCGAACACCGAGGACAGAAAGCCCAGGCCGAATGCCGTTTGCCAGGACGGCGCAGGCAGGTGCTGCACCGGCATCAAGGAGGCGCACCAGACCAGCGCGAGCAGGAAGACGCTGCCCTTGAACGCACCCGGCAGCAACTGCCAGTTGGGTGCGCGCACCGGTGCCGACACCAGCAATGCAATCACGACAGCCAGCCCGATCACCGGCAACTGGCTCAGCAGCGCAGGCGCGCGCAGGTTGAACCAGATGTTCGCGCCCACCGCCGAGGCCAGGATGAAGAGCACGATGCCCAGGCGCGCCCAATGGATGTGGGCGCCGGGCGTGTCGTCCTTCTGGATCGGTTGGTAGGCATGCTGCTGGCGCGCGGCGAAGTAGCCAAAGAAGGCCAGCGCAACCACGCCACCGACATAGGCCTCGAGCACCCACAGGGGGCTGGCGCCCGCGATCCACATCATGGTGGTGGTGGTGTCGCCGACCACGCTGCCGGCGCCACCCGCGTTGGAGGCCGCCACGATGGCGGCCAGGTAGCCAATGTGCACGCGGCGCTTGAACAGCACAGCGGCCATGGTGCCGCCGATCATGGCCGCAGCGATGTTGTCGAGAAAGCCCGACATCACGAACACGCCCACCAGCAGCAGGAAGCCGCCCTTCCAGTCGTCGGGCAGCAGGTGCGGCAGCAGTTCGGGCACGCGGCTCTTCTCGAAGTGGTCGGCCAGCAGGGCAAAGCCGACCAGCAGTCCGAGCAGGTTGGCCAGCGTCACCCACTCATGGTTGAAGTGAGCCACCAAGCCAGCCAGGCCGGGGCCTTCGTTGAAGCCGGTGAAGAGCAGTTGGTCCAGCGTGATCACGGCAGCGCCAGTCAATGCCACCAGCAGCGTGTGCGAATGGAATACGGCCACGCCCAGCAGCGTCAAGGCGAACAGCAGGTAGTCCAGGGGAATGCCGGCGATCGTCATGGGGCTGTCCTCGTTGAGTATCTTTTTGGAGCGCGGATTCTAGGCAGGCTCTAGGCCACGAAGCGCGCGAAGCTGGCGACAGGCGCACGCTCGGTCAGCAGCTGGTTCTCCGGTGCCAACGGGTCGGCATGCCCCAGGGACATGCCGCAGACCACCATCTCGCTGGCCGGCAGGCCCAGGTGTTCGGCAATCACCTTGTGAAAGCCAATGAACGCCGCTTGCGGGCAGGTGTCGAGGCCGCGTCCACGCGCGGCGACCATGATGTTCTGCAGGAACATGCCGTAGTCAAGCCAGCTGCCCTGGCGCAACAGGCGGTCGATGGTGAAGATCAAACCGACCGGGGCGTCGAAGAAGCGGTAGTTGCGCCCATGCTGGGCGTGCATGCGGGCCTTGTCGGTCTTGGCAATGCCGAGCAGGCCGTACAGGTCCCAGCCCACCTTGCGCCGGCGCTCCAGGTAGGGCGAGACCCACTCCGTCGGGTAGTACTCGTACTCGCCGACATCGGCCCCGGTCGAACCGGCCGCTGCGTTGGCATCGTGGGCGGCCAGGATCTTTTGCGACAAGGCGTCCTTCGCCGCCCCGGTCAGCACCGTGACCTTCCACGGCTGGGTGTTGACGCCCGACGGCGCGCGTGCCGCCACGCTCAGAATGTCCTCGATCGTCTGACGCGGCACCGGCGTGGGCAAGAAGGCGCGCAGGGAGCGGCGCGAGGTGATGGCGGCATCGACCACGGCCGACGACTCGGCGGTGGTGGGCAGGGGCAGGGTCATGGTGTCAGCGAGGGTGGTGAGAAATGCAGGGGTTGCGGGGGCGGGCAAGCGCGGCCGGTGTGCCACGCGGCGTGACCTGCCTGCAGGGTGCGCAAGTGAACCGCCACGGTGTCGTCGATGTTGCGGCCGTAACCGCCGGCCATGCTCACGGCCACCGGGATGCCGCGCGTGCGGCAGGCCTCGAAGACACGGCGGTCGCGCTCGGCCAGGCCGGCAGCGCTCAGCTTCAGGCGCCCCAGGCGGTCGCCCTCGTGGGGGTCGGCACCGGCGACATAGAACACCAGGCCGGGCGGCTGCGCGCCGTGATGCCGCCATAGCGCGGCCAGGGCCTGGTCGAGTGCTTCGAGGTAAGGCTGGTCGGTGCAACCGTCGGGCAGCTCGACATCGATGTCACTCGGCTCCTTGCGAAACGGGAAGTTGCGCGCGCCGTGCATCGACAGGGTAAAGACCGTGTCGTCCTCGCGAAAGATCGCCGCCGTGCCATTGCCCTGGTGAACATCGAGGTCGATCACTGCCACACGCAGCAGCGCCCGCCGGGCGCGGTGCCACTCGGCCTGCATCAAGCGCGCGGCCACCGCCACATCGTTGAAGACACAGTAGCCGCTGCCCTTGTCGGCCTGGGCGTGGTGGGTGCCGCCGGCCAGGTTGGCGGCGACGCCCTGACCCTGCACCAGCGCGGCGCGCGCGGCTGCGATAGTGGCGCCCACGGAGCGGCGCGCGCGTTCGGCCATGCGCAAGGACCAGGGGAAGCCGATCTCGCGCTGCTCGGCGGCGCTCAAGTGGCCCTCGGCCACCGCAATGACATAGCGCGGCGTGTGCGCCAGGGCCAGTTCGCCGTCGCTGGCGGGCAGTGCCTCGGCCAGTACGATCTCGGGGCACTCGGCTACCAGGCGATTGCGCAGACGCTCGTACTTGCCCATCGGGAAGCTGTGGCCCGCCGGCAAGGGCAGGACAAAGTGGTCGGCGTAGAAGGCCTGCATCTGTGGCGCGATTGTGACGTTGCCTGGGCGACCGGCCGGTTTCGGGGCCTCCCCCCTAGAAATGTTGCGTTGCAACAAAAGTGCTTGTGTCGGGCGCCGCGGCTCGTACAATTTACGCATGCTGCAATGCAGCAATTCCTGTAGTCCCACCCCCGACCCCCTGGAGATCCCCATGCTGACCACTGAACAACTGATGGCCGCCCAAAAAGCCAACGTCGAGACCCTTTTCGGCCTGACCAACAAGGCCTTCGAAGGCATCGAGAAGCTCGTCGAACTGAACCTGCAGATGGCCAAGGCCGCACTCGGCGAAGCCGGCGACAACGCCCGCGCCGCCATGTCGGTGAAGGACGCGCAAGAACTGGTGAGCCTGCAAGCCAGCCTGCTGCAGCCGACCGCTGAGAAGGCCGCCGCCTACAGCCGGCATGTCTATGACATTACTGCCGCCACCAATGCTGACTTCACCAAGGCCGTCGAAGCTCAGATCGGCGACGCGCAGAAGAGCTTCATGGGCCTGGTTGACAGCGCCGCGAAGAACGCCCCGGCCGGCAGCGAAAGCGCCGTGTCGATGATGCGCTCGGCCGTGGCCGCTGCCAACAACGCCATCGAGAGTGTGCAAAAGGCGGCCAAGCAAGCCACCGACGTGGCCCAGGCCAACCTGCAGTCCATGACCGCCTCGGCCACCAAGGCCGCGCAGTCTGCCGGCAAGGCCAAGCGCGCCTGACCGGGCGGCTTTTCGTCAGCGCGTCAGCGCGTTAGGGCGGCAATGCGCGCCCGCAGCGCCGGCAGCGCGGCCAGTGCGGCCTCACGGCCGGCGCCGATGGCGCGTTGGCGCGCCGTGAAGTCGGCGCTGCCGATGCCACTCAGGCGCGGTCGCAGCACTACATCCGCGTCGCGCAGCTCGAAGTCGTGATGCTCTTGCCCATGATGGCGAAGGTTTGCAGCAGCATGCGCATGGCATCGCCCGTGGCCTGGCCGTCGGGCGGGCTGGAGATGTCCACCGCCAGCACCAGCTCAGCGCCCATCTGGCGTGCAAAGCGCACCGGCACGGGCGATACCAGGCCGCCGTCGACGTATTCCCGGTCGCCAATCTTGACGGGCTGGAACACGGCGGGCACGGCGCTTGACGCGCGCACCGCCACACCCGGGTCGCCGCGCTGAAACAGGATGGGCTGGCCGCTGTCCAGGTCGGTGGCGACGATGCCCAGCGGTAACTTCATGGTCTCGATGCTCAGGCTCGCCGTCTGCTCGCGAACATAGCGCGCCAGGGCCTCGCCGCGAATCACGCCGCGGCCGGGGAAGGACCAGTCCGTCAGCGCCGATTCGTCCATGCCCAGCGCTAGGGTGCCCAGCTCGGCCCCTGACTTGCCGGCGGCGTAGAGCGCGGCCACCAGGCTGCCAGCCGACGTGCCGACCACCAACTGCGGCTTGATGCCGGCCTCTTCCAGCACCTGGATCACGCCGATGTGGGCAAAGCCGCGTGCCGCGCCGCCACCCAGCGCCAGGCCAAGGCGCGGCGGGCGCGGCAGCGGCGCAGGCGGGGTCGCGGGCAATGGTGCCGGTGCTGGCGCCGGCGGCACCGTCTGGCACGCGGCGAGCCAAAACGCCGACGCCGCCACAAACAGTCGGCGGCGTTGGCCGAGGGGGATGGCATCCAGGCTCATTGACCTGATTCTAGGAGTTGGCCTCGGCCCACTCATACCCCACAGGTATTAGCAACCCACTAATCTGTTCTTTTCAAATATATGCCGGCTTTCTACAGTCGCCGCATGGAATGGACTGCTGTCGTCGCTGGGTTTGCCGTGGGTGCCGTTGTCGGCGTCACGGGCGTGGGCGGCGGCTCCCTGATGACGCCCCTGCTGATCGGCGTCTTCAAGCTCAACCCCGCTGTGGCCATCGGCACGGACCTGTGGTTCGCTGCCGTCACCAAAAGCGGCGGCGCCATCGCCCACCATCGCCACGGCCATGTTGACCGCGGCATCACCCGGCTGCTGCTTCTGGGCAGCCTGCCGGCTGCGGTGGCCACCATTGCCTGGATGCACCTGACAGGCGCGACCAAGGCCTGGTCCAGCGTATTGACCTTGTCGCTAGGGATTGGGCTGTTGCTGACCGCGGTCGTCGTCGCCTACCGGCCTGCCTGGCAACGACTGGGCCTGCGTCTCGAAGCCTGGATACCGGCGCGGCGCAAGGCACTGCTGACGATCTTGGCCGGTGCCCTGCTCGGCGTGTTGGTGACGCTGTCGTCCATCGGCGCCGGCGCCCTCGGTGCCACCTTGATCTTGCTGCTCTACCCACGCCTTCCCGCACCACAGGTGGTCGGCACCGACATCGCCTATGCGGTGCCGCTGACCCTCGTGGCCGGCATCGGCCACGCCACCCTCGGCCACGTGGACTGGGCCTTGCTGGCTGCCCTGCTGGTCGGCTCGCTGCCAGGCATCTGGCTCGGTGCCCGCCTGACCAAGTCTCTGCCGGACAAGCTGATCCGCAGCCTGTTGGCCGGCTCCCTGCTGATTGCCGGACTGAAAGTGATCCACTGATGTACCAATACACCGACTTCGACCGCCAGTTCGTGCGCGCCCGCGCGGCGCAATTCCGCGACCAGCTCGAGCGCAACCTGGCGGGTGAGCTTGGCGATGAGGAGTTTCGTCCGCTGCGCCTGCAAAACGGCTGGTACGTGCAGCGCCATGCGCCGATGCTGCGCGTGGCTGTGCCCTACGGCGAACTGAGCAGTGCGCAGTTGCGCCAGCTCGCTGTCATCGCCCGCAAATTCGACCGCGGCTACGGCCACTTCACGACACGGCAGAACCTGCAGTTCAACTGGATCCCGCTGACGCAGGCCGCCGACGTGATGGACCTGCTGGCCGAAGTGGACATGCACGGCATCCAGACCAGCGGCAACTGCATTCGCAACATCACCAGCGATGCCCTGGCCGGCATCGCGCCCGACGAGATCGTCGATCCGCGGCCCTACTGCGAAATCCTGCGCCAGTGGAGCACCCTGCACCCCGAGTTCGCCTTCCTGCCGCGCAAGTTCAAGATTGCCGTCAGCGGCGCGCTCGAAGATCGCGCCGCCACCCTGTGGCACGACATCGGCCTGCACTTGGTGAAGAACCAGGCCGGCGAGGTCGGCTTCAAGGTCTTCGTCGGCGGCGGCATGGGCCGCACGCCGGTGATCGCCTCGCTGATCAATGCCTTCGTGCCCTGGCAGCAGATCCTCGTCTACATCGAAGCCATCGTGCGCGTCTACAACCGCTTCGGCCGGCGCGACAACGCCTACAAGGCGCGCATCAAGATCCTGGTCAAGGCCGAAGGGGCCAAGTTCTTCGACGCCGTGAACGTGGAGTTCGCGGCCATTCTCGGGCGCGACACCGACGGCGCGGCACAGCTCATCACGCAGGCCGAGCTGGACCGTGTCTCGGCCTCCTTCCCCTTGCCCGCAAGCATCGCCCCTGAACTCGCCGCCGCTGCCAACGGCGCCGACAACACAGTGGCCGACACCCCGCTCGCCTACCAGCGCTGGCGCGAGCGCAACGTGCACGCGCACCGCGTGGCCGGCTACTGCGCCGTCACGCTCTCGCTCAAGCGGGCTGCACAAGCCCCGGGCGACGCCACCGACTTGCAGATGGAACAAGCCGCCGACCTCGCCGAGCGCTTCAGCCAGGCCGAATTGCGTGTCACCCACGACCAGAACCTGCTGCTGCCCTGGGTGCGCCAGAGCGAGCTGTTCGCGCTGTGGCAGGCGGCCAAGGCGGCCAGCTTCGCCACGCCCAACATCGGCTTGATCACCGACATGATTGCCTGCCCGGGCGGTGATTTTTGCGCCCTGGCCAACGCCCGCTCCTTGCCGCTGGCCGCGCAGATCACCGAACGCTTTGCCGACCTCGACGAGCAGCACGACATCGGCGACATCGACCTGCACATCAGCGGCTGCATCAACTCCTGCGGCCACCATCACAGCGGCCACATCGGCGTGCTCGGCGTCGACAAGGACGGCGCCGAGTGGTACCAGCTGACGCTCGGCGGCTCCGATGGCAGCACGGCCAGCGGCGCCTCGGTGCCCGGCAAAGTCATCGGGCCCGCGTTCGCCGCCGACGAGATTGCCGACGCGATCGAGGCCGTGATCGTCACCTACCGCCGCGAGCGCGCTGCCGGCGAGCGCTTCATCGACAGCGTGCGCCGCCTCGGCACCGTGCCCTTCCGTGCCGCCACCGACGACGTGCGCCTGGCCACTGCCACCAGCCACGCCTGACGCGGCACCCGACAGCATCGACCATGAAATTCATCGACCCCCATCACGATTGTTGGCACCCCGCGATCGGCGAAGACGGCCCGATGCCGACGCCCGACCCCGGTGCCAACCGCTTGCTCAGCCTGGCGCAGTGGCACGCCGTGCGCGAGCACTGGCCGCACGCGCTGCACGTGGGCCTGAGCGTGCCCAACGATGTCGACATCGAGAGCCTGGCCCCCGACCTGCCGCGCCTGGCGTTGATCGCCCTGCACTTTCCGAAGTGGGTGGATGGCCGCGCCTACAGCCAGGCCCGGGTGCTGCGCAGCCGCCTGCACTTCAGCGGCGAAGTGCGGGCCACTGGCGACGTGCTGGTGGACATGCTGCCGCTGCTGCAGCGCACCGGCTTCGACGCCGCGCAGTTGCGCGCCGACCAACGCATCGAATCGGCCCAGCGAGCCCTGGGCTTCTTTGCCGGCCACTACCAGGGCGATGTCAAGAACCCGCAACCGCACTTTGCACGGGGCGCCGGATGAGTGCCGCAGCCCTGCATGCGCGCCCGAGCGGCGACTACGAAGCCAAGCTCGCCCACACCAGCGCGGTGCTGCAATCCGCTGCCCTTGAGCACGGCCACGGTCTGGTGCAAGCCACCAGCCTGGGCGCCGAAGACATGGTGCTCACCGACATGATCGGCCGCTGGCAATTGCCGATTGCCATTGCCACGCTCGACACCGGCCTGCTGCACCCCGAAACCCTGGCACTGTTGCCGCGCATCGAGGCCCGCTATGGCCTGCGGGTTGAAACGATGCAACCAGGGCGAGAGGCCGTGCTTCAGTTCGTCGCGCGCCACGGCGAGCGCTCCATGTACGACAGCATCGAGCAACGCAAGGCCTGCTGCGCCCTGCGCAAGCTTGAACCCTTGTCGCGCCTGCTGGCGGGCAAGGCAGCGTGGATCACCGGCCTGCGTCGCGAGCAGTCGGGCCAGCGCGCTGACGTGCCGTTCTCGCAAGCCGAAGCCAGCGGCCGCTTGAAACTGAACCCTCTGGCCGACTGGACCTGGGGCGACGTCTGGCACTACATCGCCAGCCAGGATGTTCCCTACAACCCGCTGCACGACCAGTTCTTCCCGAGCATCGGCTGCGCCCCCTGCACCCGCGCCATTGCCCTGGGTGAAGACGTCCGCGCCGGCCGCTGGTGGTGGGAAGACGAGGCCGCCAAGGAGTGCGGCCTGCATGTGAAAACCGCCGAAGGAGTTCCTGCATGAACGCGCCCCTTGCGATTGACAAGCTGCTGCCCGATCTCGACCACCGCCACCTCGACCACCTTGAGGAGGAAGCCATCTTCTTCCTGCGCGAAGTGGCAGCCTCGTTCGAGCGCCCGGCGCTGCTGTTCTCGGGCGGCAAGGACTCCTGCGTGGTCTTGCGCTTGGCCGAGAAGGCCTTCAAGCAGCGCATGAACGACGGGGCACCGGGCAAAGATTTCAAGGGCCGCCTGCCCTTCCCCCTGCTGCATGTCGATACCGGCCACAACTTTGCCGAAGTGATCGCCTTTCGCGATCAGCGCGTGGCCGAGATGGGCGAGCGCCTGGTGGTTGGCCACCTCGACGATTCCATCGCCCGCGGCACGGTGCGCCTGGCCCATGCGCTGGAGTCGCGCAACGGCCACCAGACCGTGGCCCTGCTCGAAGCCATCGAGCAGCACCGCTTCGACGCCTTGATCGGCGGCGCCCGCCGCGATGAAGAAAAGGCGCGCGCCAAGGAGCGCATCTTCAGCCACCGCGACAGCTTCGGCCAGTGGCAGCCGAAAGAACAGCGCCCCGAGCTGTGGACCCTGTTCAACACCCGGCACCGTCCGGGCGAGCATTTCCGCAGCTTCCCGATCAGCAACTGGACCGAGCTCGACGTCTGGCTCTACATCGCCCGCGAGAACATCCCCCTGCCGGGCCTGTACTTCAGCCACGCCCGCGAGGTGATCCGGCGCCGCGGCCTGCTGGTGCCGGTGACCGCCGTCACGCCGCCCGAGGCAGGCGAGAGCGTCGAGACCGTGCAAGTGCGCTTTCGCACCGTCGGCGACATGACCTGCACCTGCCCCGTCGAGAGCAACGCTGCCACGGCCGCCGAGATCGTCGCCGAGACCCTGACCGTCACCGTGAGTGAGCGCGGCGCCACGCGCATGGACGACCGCACCAGCGAAGCCTCGATGGAGCGGCGCAAAAAAGAGGGCTACTTCTGATGAGCGCTGTTCTGCAATCGCTGGCCCAGGCGACCTCCACGCGCGCCCTGCGCTTCATCACGGCCGGCAGCGTCGACGACGGCAAGAGCACCTTGATCGGCCGCTTGCTGCTCGACAGCCGCGCCATCCTGGCTGACCAACTCGACGCGCTCGAGCGCCGCGCCGCCGGGGCACCCCGAGCCGCGGGCGAGCCCACGTTCGATCTGGCCCTGCTCACCGACGGCCTGGAGGCCGAACGCGAACAGGGCATCACCATCGACGTGGCGTTTCGCTACTTCGCCACGCGGGCGCGCAAGTTCATCATCGCCGACGCGCCCGGCCACGAGCAGTACACGCGCAACATGGTCACCGCCGCCGCCGGCAGCGACGCCGCGGTGGTGCTGGTCGACGTGACCAAGCTCGACTGGCAAACCCAACCCGTCGCCCTGTTGGCGCAGACGCGCCGCCACGCCCTGTTGGCGCACCTGCTGCGGGTGCCCAACATCGTGTTTGCCGTCAACAAGCTCGACGCCGTCGAGCAGCCGGGCCGCGCCTTTGCGGCCGTGAGTGCGGCCCTGCAGGCCTTTGCCGTCGAGGCCGGTCTGGCTGTCAGCGCCGTCGTGCCGGTGTCGGCGCTGCGTGGCGACAACATCGCCCAGGCCGTCACCGGTGACTGGCGCGCCTGGTACCCGGGCCCGTCCCTGCTGCAGGTGCTTGAAGCCCTGCCGGCCGCCGACGAGCGCCGTGACGGCCCGCTGGCGCTGCCCCTGCAATACATCGCCAAAGACGAGGGCGGCACCGGCCACCAGCCGCGCACCTTGTGGGGCCGCATCGCCCAGGGCCGGGTCAGCGTCGGTGACACGGTGCAGGTGTTCCCGAGCGGCGAGCGCGCCGAAGTGCGGGCCCTGCACCGCGCCGGCCAGCCGATTGCCAGTGCCGAAGCCGGCCAGTCGGCCGGACTGGTGCTTGACCGCCAACTCGATGTCTCGCGCGGCGACTGGATCGGTGCGCCCGGCACCCTGGCCGCCACCCAGCGCTTCACGGCCACCCTGGCCTGGCTCGACACGGAGGCGGCAGCGGTCGGCCGCAAGTACTGGCTGCGCCATGGCAACCGCTGGGTGCAAGGGCGCATCACGGCAATCGAACACGTGTTGAACATCCACACCCTGGCGCCGACCGACGCGCAGCAACTTGCGGTGAACGAGATCGGCCGGGTGGTCATCGAGACCCAGCAGCCGCTGCCGCTACAACGCTATGCAGACAACCGGGTCGGCGGCGCGCTGATCGTGGTCGACGCCACAAGCAATCGCACCAGCGGTGCGTTGTTGGTGGAGGCGCTGACATGAAACCCGTTGTTTTCATCGGCGCCGGGCCAGGCGCTGCCGACCTGATCACGCTGCGCGGCGCGCAGCGCCTGGCTGCGGCCGAGGTGGTGCTGTTCGATGCCCTGACCGACCCGGCCCTGCGCGACCTGGCGCCCAGGGCGCGTTGGATCGATGTGGGCAAACGCGGCTTCTGCGACTCGACCGGGCAGGTCGCCATCAACGCCCTGCTGGTGCGCCACGCGCAGCGCGGCCAGGCCGTGGTGCGCCTAAAAGGCGGTGACCCGAGCGTGTTTGGCCGCCTGGAAGAAGAGCTGCAGGCCTTGGCCGGGGCCGGCATCCCCGCCGAAGTGGTGCCTGGCGTGACGGCCGCCATTGCCGCAGCCGCTGCCACCCAACGCCCGCTCACCCGCCGCGGCAGCGGCCGCAGCGTGAGCCTGACCACAGCGATGACCCGCAGCGGCGAGCTGCAGGCCACGCGCACCGCCGACACCGAGGTCTTCTACATGGCCGGCCGCCAGCTCGGCGGCCTGGGCCGCCGGCTGCGTGAGGCCGGCTGGCCCAGCGACACCCCCGTGCTGGTGGTGTCACGCGCTGGCTGGCCCGACCAGATGGCCAGCGACCACCGCGCAAGCACTATGGCCGAGGCCAGCCTGCTGCATGCGGGGCGGCCCACCGTGGTCACGGTCGGGGTCGGCGCAACTGCGCTGGCCACGGGGGGCACAGCCGCACGGCCCGGCGCGGCAAACGCTGCCCAAGGCCCTTGCCGCGAAGCGGCGGGCTTGCACCCTTAAAATCTGGTTTCTTTCCCGCGGGGAACCCGCAACGCCAGCCCAACGAAGTACCAGTGCAATGACCCACGTCGTCCTCGAATCGTGCATCCGCTGCAAGTACACCGACTGCGTCGATGTCTGCCCCGTCGATTGTTTTCGCGAGGGGCCGAACATGCTGACGATCGACCCCGACGAGTGCATCGATTGCGCTGTCTGCATCCCGGAGTGCCCGGTGAATGCCATCGTGCCCGAGGAAGACGTGCCGCAGGGTCAGCTGCACTTCATCAAGCTCAATGCCGAGCTGGCCAAGAAGTGGCCCAGCATCACCAAGCGCAAGCCGGGCCCGGCCGACGCCGATGACTGGAAAGACGTCAAAGACAAACTCGACCAACTGATTCGCTGATGCAAGCCGAACACCCAGTGGCCGCCGGTCTGTTCGAGACCGACGCGGTGATCGTCGGCGCCGGCCCGGTCGGCTTGTTCCAGGTCTTCGAGCTCGGCTTGCTGGAAATCAAGGCTCACATCATCGACTCGCTGGCCTATGCCGGCGGCCAGTGCATCGAGCTCTACCCCGACAAGCCGATCTACGACATCCCGGCCGTGCCGGTGTGCACCGGCAAAGAACTTACCGACAACCTGCTCAAGCAGATCGAGCCCTTCGGCGCCACCTTCCACCTCGGCCAGGAAGTGACCGAAGTGGCGCGCCGCGCTGACGGCCGCTTTGATGTGGCCACCAGCAAGGGCACGCGCTTCATCAGCAAAACCATCTTCATCGCCGGCGGCGTGGGCTCCTTCCAGCCGCGCCTGCTCAAGGTGGACGGCCTGGAGAAGTACGACGGCACGCAGCTGCATTACCGGGTGCGCAACCCGGCCCAGTTCGCGGGCAAGAACATGGTCATTGTTGGGGGCGGCGACTCTGCCCTCGACTGGTCACTCAACTTCGTCCAGGAAGGCCCGCACAAAGCCGAGAGCGTGATCCTGCTGCACCGGCGCGACGGCTTCAAAGCCGCGCCGGCCAGCGTGGCCCGCATGCGCGACTTGTGCGAAGCGCTGGAGATGCAGTTCGTGGTCGGCCAGATCACCGGCATCGAGGAGCGCGACGGCATGCTGAGCGCTGTCAAGGTCACCGGCGGTGACGGCGTGACGCGCGTGATGCCGCTCGACATGCTGCTGGTGTTCTTCGGCCTTTCGCCCAAGCTCGGCCCTATCGCCCACTGGGGCCTGAACATCGAGCGCAAGCAGCTCAATGTGGACACCGAGCGCTTCTCGACCAATGTGGAAGGCATCTTTGCGGTGGGCGACATCAACACCTACCCGGGCAAGAAAAAGTTGATCCTGTCGGGCTTTCACGAAGCCGCGCTGGCCGCCTTTGGCGCCGCACCCATCATCTTCCCGGACAAGCGCATTCACCTGCAATACACCACCACCAGCCCAAAGCTGCACAAGGTGCTCGGGGTGGAGACGCCGACTTTCGACGACTAGAATGCAGGCACCGCAGCAATCCGCTGCGGTCTCGCTAGGGGTGCTGGGCGCGTCATCACGACGCACCCGGCTGAGATCAAACCCTTCGAACCTGACCGGGGTAATGCCCGCGCATGGGAAGCAACATGAAATCACTCACGCCGCGCGTCTGCGCATGTCTCCTTGCTGTTCTGTTGATGGCGCCCACGGCTCAGGCCCAGGACACCCAGCGCATCACCATCACGGGCAGCGCCACGGCGCAGGCCCCCAGCGTGGCCGGCTTCGGCAGCAGCGCATTGCAGCGCGCGCCCTTTGCTGCCACGGTGATCGACCAACGCGCCCTGCAAGACGCCGGCATCTCGAGCTTGGGCGACATTACCCGGCTCGACGCCGGCATCACCGATGCCTACAACGCACCGGGCTACTGGAACCAGCTCGCGGTACGCGGCTACACCCTGGACAACCGCTTCAACTACCGCCGCGACGGCTTGCCGATCAACGCCGAAACCGTGATCGGCCAGGCCAACAAGCAAAGCCTGGAAGTGCTGAAGGGCACCAGCGGCCTGCAGGCCGGCACCAGTGCGCCGGGCGGTTTGGTCAACCTCGTCGTCAAACGCCCGACCGAGCGCGTGCGTGAGGCGAGCCTGGCCTGGACGCAGAGCGGCAGCGTGGCCGCCGCGTTCGACATCGGTGAGCGCAGCACTGGCGGCTTGGGCTGGCGCATCAACCTCGACGGCGCACGGCTCGACCCGCCGACGCGCGACAGCAAAGGTCAACGCTGGCTTGCGGCAGCGGCATTCGATGCTCGTCTGGGCAGCAAGACCCTTGTCGAAGGCGAAGTCGAACTCAGCCGCCAGAGCCAGCCCAGCACGCCGGGCCTGAGCGTTCTGGGCACACGCCTGCCCGACGCGCGCGACATCGACCCGCGCACCAACCTGAACAACCAGGCCTGGAGCCTGCCCGTGGTGATGGCCGGCCGCACCGGCTCGCTGCGCCTGACCCACAGCCTGGCCGACAGTGCCGAGCAGCAGATCGATCTGGTCGCGCACGCCATGCGCCAGCGCCTGGACAGCGACGACCGCATCGCATTCCCCTACGGCTGCGGCGCGGCAGGCCAGTACGACCGCTACTGCGCCGACGGCAGCTTTGACATCTACGACTTCCGCAGCGAGAACGAGCAACGCACCAGCGACGCGCTGGATCTCGCCGTCCAGGGCCGCGCCCGCTGGGCCGGCGTCGTGCACAACTTCAATGCCGGCCTGCTGTTCACGCGCTATGCGGCCCGCTTCGAGCGCCAGGCCAACAACCCTGTGGGCAGCGGCAGCATCGACGGCCGCCCCCGCGTACCGGCCGACGCGACCCTGACCGATGAGAACACCGACCGCGACGAACGCAGTACAGAGCTGCATCTGCAAGACAGCGTGGCGCTGGGCGCGCAGTGGAGCCTGTGGGTCGGCGCTCGTCACACGCGGCTTGAGCGTGCCAGTGTGCGCACCGACGGCTCGCGCGCCACCCAGTACACCCAGGCATTCACGACCCCCTGGCTCGCCCTGAGCCGTTTCTTGAGTGTGCACACCCAGGCCTACGCCAGCGTCGGCGAAGGCATTGAGTCTGAGGTGGCACCCAACCGCGCACGCTACGTCAATGCGGGCCAGGCGCTGCCGGCACTCAAGAGCCGGCAGATCGAGCTTGGCCTCAAGCACAGCAGCCAAGGCTTCGATGCGCGCGTTGCCGCCTTCGACATCCGCCGCCCGGCCACGGGCGACTTCCGTGCCGACGACGGCGTGCCCGCACTCGACGATTGCAGCGACACCGACCCCTGCCTGCGCCGCAGCGACGGCATTGCACACCACCGCGGCGTGGAAGCCGAGGCTGAGTGGCGCACGGGTGAGCTGTCGTTGCGCGGCAGTGCCATGCTGCTGCGCGCACGCCGCAGCGGTTCGGCCAACGCACTGCTCGACGGCCTGCAACCCACCAACGTGCCCGCCCGCAGCCTCAAGCTGCAAGCCGCCTACAACGTCAGCGCCCTGCCCGGCCTGGCCCTCGTCGGTTTCCTCACACACGAAGGCCGGCGCATGGTGCTGCCCGACAACAGCCTGGCTACACCGGGATGGACCCGCATCGACCTGGGCGCGCGCTACACGCAACGCGTGGGACAGCAAACCTTCGTCTGGCGCTTGGGCGTGGACAACGCCAACGACCGCCGCGCCTGGCAAGAAGCGCCCTACCAGTTCGGCCACGCCTACCTGTACCCGCTGGCCCCGCGCACCGTGCACGCGGCGCTCGCAATGAGGCTCTGAGCCGCGGCTATACTCTTGAGCTGCATTCCCCGATAGCTCAGTTGGTAGAGCGCCGGACTGTTAATCCGTAGGTCCCTGGTTCGAGCCCAGGTCGGGGAGCCAAGAAACACCAAAGTCAGCCGGCTAGCGCCCGCTGACTTTTTTGTTTTACGGGCCACGCTGGTGCCAGTCTGGTGCCAGTTGTTGGCCGGTTGAGTGGCGTTTCCGTGCACTGCCACTTCGTGGCGCCACTGCGACGGGACTTGGCGTTTTCATCGGCATGAAAAGCCCGCCCCGCCGCTTGATGCCGAATTTCTTGCCAAAGTCATCGCGCCCATCCAGATTCTGCCAACTAGAGTTGGTCTCGTTGAAGATCATCGGAGTCGACCAATGGACAAGCGCTTTGTTGACCCAAGTGTTCCCGCAAACGATGCACCTGAGTTGTTGCTTCGCATTGCCACGGTGGTCCGGGTCACAGGTCTCGGTCGCTCAACGATCTATCGTCTTGTGGCGCACAAGGAGTTTCCTTCGCCCGTTCGGCTCACCAAGAAGGCAGTCGGCTGGCGGCGCGTCGACGTGGAGCGATGGACCAACGTGCGTGATCCTGTCACGCACTGAGCGACGGCGCAGTTGACGCTCTCGGCCTCGGTGGTTTCGCGCGCAGGCCAAGCGCCACCCCAGGGGCCTACGGCCACGCCGCGCGCTACTGGACACGGCTTCACGAGATCGCCGACATGGGTGCTGACTTGAAGCATCTATAGCCGCATGCCGACTTCGACGCGTCGATCAGGACGCGTCACGCACGCAAGGACGCGTTCTGGGGGCATTTGAAGGACAAGCGTCCTAACGACGACGGCGCCCTGTAAACCTCGCTGGGCGTTGAGCACGTCGAGCATCGAGGGCGACTACGCAATGGACTACCGGTCCTGAATTGCCTGCCAAGTACACGGGCCGAGGTGATCCGCTGGCCGCGGGCAGAAAGCGATCCTTGACTTTCACTTCCTGGCCAAAGGCAGCTTCAGTGTGGTACCGAAAGCCGAGACTCGTTCTAAAGCTATGCACCATCTCACGGCATTCTCTGAGGATCCGTCCCTCGACGTCTGCCGCTACGGCCTTGCGCACAGCCGAAGGGTGTGAAGCCCCTTCAGTTCTTCGCCTTTTGCGAGCATCACCTTGCCATCAGCGAACACGAAGCGCGTCTTCTGCCCATCTGGCAACTTCTCGTCGATGTCAATCATGAAGACCTTGAGCTTTTCCTTGCTGCCATCGCTGGAGCTGAACACCAGCTCATCTGTACCTCGCACCGCAAGCACAGTGCTTTGAGTGGCCTTGGTACTACGCCCACTGTGCGAGTAGACCGCATCTCCTTCGCTCCAGATGAGAAAGCGCAGCACATGCTGCAAGCGTGCGAAGGTCCGGTTGAACGGCAGGCTGGATGGAGCGGCAGATTGACAGACTGCCGCATATGTCCCGTGATATGGAGACAAGACGCCACGCGCATTCTTGGCCCGGATCAACGATTCCTCGAAAGCCTCATCGGCGTCGCTCCACCGATCCCTCAGCGGATCTTCGCCATTTGCCGCTTCTAAAGGGACCCACCGCATCGACGCGACCGTGAGCGTCACCATGAACTGGCCGGGCTTCAAGGAGAAAACGGACACATCGCTCGCTAGGTCGCTGTCGCGGCGGCGCGCGTCGGCACTCACATCTTCCTCGTCAGGGTACTTTGTCCGTTCGCGCGATCCAGATTTCACCACGACCATGTCCGCTTTCAGGTCGCGACGATGCTGCTCAGGCGTCGTGGCGGCAAATCGCTTTGCGCGGGCTTCATCGCTGCGGAGCTTCAGCTGGAGCAGGTGCGCCTGGCCGGCGTCGATCTCTGCCCATGCGATTGCAGAGTCGATCGCCCGCGATGCCGAGTTCCAATCTGACAGGTCCCAGTGCTGTGCCACTTTGCTTAACCCGCGGCCCTCGTCGAACTGGAGCATGAGCCTGCCCGTCTGCCCCAGAAAATGGTGTGCTTCGACACTGAATGTCGCAAACTTTCGATAGCGTTCGTGCAGGCTCATCGCCTTGCCCAGCAATTGTTGCGCCGCAGCTTCCGTCATGCCCAGTCGTAGCCCGCTGAGTGACGGGCCATAGGGGATTGCAAGCCCGTCGCCAGCGCCAGTTGCATTCCCCGGGGCTACTTTGGGGGGCGGCGATTCAACGGGGCGTTCGATGGGTGGCAAAGCGTAGGCGTTCTCGCGCACCATTGCATGCACATAAAGGCCAGCGCCTGAACCGCCGAATCGGGCCCAGCGACTGATGGTGTTGGCGCTGGACGATGCTCTCGATGACTCACATTTGCTTTCAGCGCCGATTGAGGCTGGCCGTGCACCGGCAGGCAGTCCCAACGCCACGCTCGTTGCCTCGTAGGATTGCCGCCCCTCCACGGTACCGCCAACATCTTGGGTCATCTCAATCGCGGTGAGCCGACCGAGTTCGTTGAAATCAAGCTTCAGCTTCCCTTTGAGACCCAACACCAAGGTGCCATTGGCCTCGTACATTTTCGGGATCGGGCCTGGGCTCATGCCTGGGTTGGCTTTCATCTCATCCTGCCTAGACTCACGACGGATCCTCTCCATCTGCATGTCAAGCTTCAGGCTAGGTCCGATTGCGTTTCGCGCTGCATCCTCGGACATTCCCAGCCACAGCGGTTCAAAGACCGTTCGTGTCTCGGTGCAGGGCGGCTTCTTCTCCTGAGCTGGCCAAGCGCCCAGCGCCGCAGCCAAAAAAGGTATTGCAAGCAGTGACTTGTACGCTGTCGCGACCGACTTGCGGGACTTGATCATGATTTGCTTCCTTCGATGCTGAATTGACAAACTGTCCTATTGGCCAACGTTGGCCTTGAGACGCACTTCCAAGGTGTACGCTGTAGCGCCCTCCGCGTAGGCGACGCCCAGCGAGAAGGTGTCCTCGTTGCGCAGTGCGGAGTCGCGCGCCAAGCGCG
>JANNGJ010000269.1:0-3032 GCA_031403815.1 Burkholderiales bacterium
TGGCATGACCCGCCTGCCGAGCGCATGAAAAAACTGCCCGTCATCGGGGCGCTGGTGCGCGGCACGGACCGTGCCATGGACCTGCTGCACCGCACGTATGAGCGCGCCATCCGCTGGGCCTTCTCTGCCCGCCGCTACCGCGTCTTTTTCCCGCCGCTGCCGGCCTACGGGCACGGCTTCGGAGCCGACAGCCATCGTGACAAGGCCAGCCCGCGGCGCCTGCGCTGGGCCACGCTCACGCCGCGTGGCGTGGTCATGGCGGTGGGGGTGGCCAGCTTCGTCGCCGCGCTTGGCCTGACGCCGCTGGTGGGCAGCGAGTTCGTGCCGCAGACCGACAACGGCTTCACCCAACTTGCCCTGCGTCTGCCCGTGGGTGCCAGCCTGGAGCGCACCGACGCCAAGGTGCGCCAGATCGAAGAGATCGTTCTGGCCATTCCGGAGGTGAAGACGGTGTCCACCTGGATCGGCGGGCCGGGCCAGCGCAACCAGGCCTGGCTCAACATCGCCCTGAAGGACCGCAAGGAGCGCTTGCGCTCGCAAAAGCAGGTCGAAGACGCGATGCGCGAGCTGGTGGCCAAGATTCCGGGCACTGACGCCTCGGTCGGCTTCAACCGGCCGGTCTATATCGCCATCCTGGGCAGCGACCCCGAGGGCCTGGCGCGGGTGACGACGGAGTTTGCCGAGAAGGTCAAGCAGATCAAAGGCGTGGTGGACCTCGAAGTCTCGGTCAAGCCTGGCGTACCGGCCTATGCCGTGCGCCTGAAGCCCGACGCTGTGCGCGAGCTTGGCCTGACGGCGCCTCAACTGGCATCCAGCCTGCGCGCCTACGTCAATGGCGACACCGCCACCTACTGGACCACGCCCGACGGCAACCAGGTCGACGTCGTGCTGCGCCTGAACGAAGTGCAGCGCGAGCGGCTCGACCAGTTGCGAGGCCTGCCGGTGGCCTTTGCCAAAGACGGCACGCCGATTTCGCTCGACAGCGTGGCGACCATCGAGCAGGTGTTCAACCCCGAAGTCATCCGGCGCCAGAACCTGCAGCGGCGCGAGGCCGTGTTTGCCGGCGTCAAGGACCGCAGCACCGGCGAGGTTGGTGACGATGTACAGAAATTGATCCAGGCCACTACCTTGCCACCGGGCTACAGCTTCGATGTCGGCGGCCAGATGCAGGAGCAAAAGGAGGCCTTTTCGGGCCTGCTGGCGGCGATGGCGCTGGCGGCCATCTTCATCTATATCGTGTTGGCGAGCCAGTTCGGCAGCTTCGTGCAGCCCGTCGCCATCATGGCCTCGCTGCCGCTGGCGCTCATCGGCGTGATGCTGGCCCTGCTGGTGTCGCGCAGCACCCTCAACGTGTTCTCGATGATCGGCCTGGTGATGCTGATGGGCCTGGTGACCAAGAACGCGATTTTGTTGGTGGACTTTGCCAACCAGGCACGCAAGGCCGGCGCCACCGTGCCCGAGGCCCTGCTGCAAGCCGGCTTGATCCGCATGCGGCCCATCGTCATGACCACCATGGCGATGGTCTTCGGCATGCTGCCGATGGCCCTGGCCTTCAACGAGGGCGGCGAGATCCAGGCGCCGATGGGCCGCGCCATCATTGGCGGTGTCATCACCTCGACCATCCTGACCCTGGTGGTGGTGCCCGTGCTCTACAGCTACCTTGTGCGCGAGCGCAAGCAGCGCCCCGCGGCGCAGCCGGCCGGGGGGGGCGCGATCCCGGCCTCGATGCCCGCCGACCGCGACTGAAGCCGGCTGGCCCTGTCCGCAGTGCGGGCAGGGCGCGTGTCAGCTTCGTGTCTGCTGCGCTGCAATAGAATTGGTTGGTTTCATCGCGGGTACACCCTGCTTGGATCGCCATGGCCGAAACGACACAAGTCCAAAAACGCCCCGTTTTCCGCAACATTCACATCACCCAGATCGTCGGCTACCGCCTGCCGCCGGCCGGGATCGTGTCGATCCTGCACCGCGTCAGCGGGGTCTTGATGTTCTTGCTGTTGCCGTTCGTGATCTGGCTGCTGGACGTCAGTTTGACGTCAGAAATTTCTTACGAGCGCTTCACCAGCACCTTTGTCGCCGGCATCGGCTTCCTGCCCGGCTGGTTCATGAAGCTGGTGGCGCTGGCCTTGATCTGGGCCTATCTGCACCACTTCATTGGCGGCGTGCGCCATCTCTGGATGGACATGACCCACAGCGTGACCAAGCAGCAGGGCCATGTATCCGCCGTGATTACCCTGGCCGCCAGCGCCGTGCTGACGCTGGCCCTGGCCTTCAAGCTGTTCTTCTGAGGCCACCATGACAGACAAGAGCTACGGTTCCAAGCGCCTGGTGGTTGGCGCGCATTACGGCCTGCGGGACTGGCTGGCCCAGCGCGTCACCGCGGTGCTGATGGCGCTGTTCACGGTCGTGCTGGTGGCGCAATTGCTGTTCGGCGCCAAGCTGGGCTATGAGCGCTGGTCGGCGATTTTCTCGGCGCAGTGGATGAAGGTCTTGGCCTTCGTCACCATCGTGTCCTTGCTGTACCACGTCTGGATCGGCATGCGCGACGTCTGGATGGATTACGTCAAGCCCGTGGGCATCAAGTTGGTGCTGCAGGTGTTCACGCTGGCCTGGCTCGTGGGTTGTGCCGGCTGGACCGTGCAAGTGTTGTGGAGACTGTGAAGAACATGGCCAGTGTTGCGAAGTCCTTGTCAAGGCGCAAGTTCGATGTGGTGATCGTCGGAGCCGGCGGCTCCGGCATGCAGGCCTCCTTGCGCCTGGCGCAGGCCGGCCTGAACGTGGCGGTGGTCTCCAAGGTGTTCCCGACGCGCTCCCACACCGTGGCCGCGCAGGGCGGCATCGGAGCCTCGCTCGGCAACATGAGCGAAGACAACTGGCACTACCACTTCTTCGACACCGTCAAGGGCTCGGACTGGCTGGGTGATCAGGACGCCATCGAGTACATGTGCCGCGAAGCGCCCAAGGTGGTCTATGAGCTCGAGCACATGGGCATGCCGTTTGACCGCAACCCCGACGGCACCATCTACCAGCGCCCC
>JANNGJ010000270.1:0-16858 GCA_031403815.1 Burkholderiales bacterium
AGACCTCCAGGTCGTAGTAACCGTCGCGGAATTTGTTGCGCTGGGGCGTGCCCTCGCGCTCGACCGTGGCCACGATGGTGTCGATGAAGGGTGTTTTCTTGCCGCAGTCGTCGAGTAACCCGGCCGGCTTGTCCTCGGCCGATCCCTCGCAGGGGTAGGGCTCTGCCCGGTAGTTGGGGTTGCGCGCCATCACGATGCGGCGGTCTTTCTCGAACACCGTGACCATGTAGGGGCCGGTGCCGACCGGCCATTGGTCGAGCGTCATGCCGCGCTCGGCCATGCCGGGCTGGGCGTAGAAGGCATCGGCCTCCCAGGGCACGGGGGCCATGAAGGTCATCTGCATCCAGTACTTCCACTGCGGGTACTTGCCCTGCAAGCGGATGCGCAAGAGATGCTTCTCGGGTGCGGTGGCGCCTGCCAGCGGCCAGCGCCGGAAGTCGAGGAAGGGCCGGTCCAGGCTGGCCGGGTCGAGGCCCTTGCGCAGCAGCGCGTCTTCGCGCTTGATCAACTCGCCGTAGTCCTTCAGGCCCAGCACGTACTCCGAGAAGACGCCGTAGATGGGTGTCGTGATGCGGGTGGTGGCGTGGCGCTTCAAGGCGTAGACGAAGTCCTCGGCCACCAGCTCGCGGGTGCCCGTGTGTTCGAAGTCCATCGGCGTGCGGCGCTCACCCAGGCTGCCGGCCGGCGTGGCGTGATAGCGGTAGGCGCCCTTGCCGTCCAGCGCGAAGGCCGGGTGCGGCTGGTACAGGATGCCCTTCTTGATCGGGATCTCGTAGACGCTCTCGGCCACCAGTTCGCCGGGCGCATCGTCGGCCAGGCGCTGGCCGTTCTTGTCGAGGTAGGTCGGCGCGACCACTTTCTCGGCCGACTTGGGCACCAGCTCGTAGGGCCGCTTGAGGTAGTGGTAGCCGTAGGGCGGCTCATAGACCTGGTAGGTCACCAGGGTGTCGTTGGACCAATACGACGCGGTCGGGTCGAGGTGGCGCGGCGTGTTCTCGATCATGGCCGAGTACACCGTATTCTCTGCAGCGGCGCCCTTGGCCCATGGGCTGTTGTCGCAACCCGCCAGTGCCACCAGCATCGCCAACCCTGCCAGCAGGCCAGCGCAGTCGCGCGTCGTCGCAAACTCTCGCATCCCTCGGCCCATGTCGCGGTGCTCCGCCTGAAAATCGAATCGCCTCGCGTCAGCACCGCTCGTGACGGTCGTTGCGCAAGGCGTCATGGACATTCTAGCCAGCGACACCACCCCCTGCGGGGCGGGATTTCACCAGCCGATGAAGGCGTCGCGACCCTGAACCGCGAGCGTCACGCGCGCGCCCAACGGCAGCGTCACGATGGTTGGCACATGGCCCATCGGCAGGCCGGTCAGGATGGGCGTCTGGGTGACGCTGCGCAAATGCGCCAGCATGCTCTTGAGCGTGTAGCCGCGGTCCAGCGGCGAGGGCTTCCAGTGGCTGAAGTGGCCGAGCACGACGGCCTTTTGCGCCGCGAGCACGCCGGCCTGGTGCAGTTGCAGCAGGCAGCGCTCGACACGGTAGGGGTGTTCGTTGGCGTCTTCGAGAAACAGCACGCCGCCCTGGATGCGCGGCCAGTGCGGTGTGCCGAGCAGGCTCATCACGACGGCCAGGTTGCCACCCCAGAGCGTGCCGCTTACGTCCAGGCCATCGAAGCCGGCCTCGGTGCGAAAGCCGATGGCTTCGAGTTCGCCGCGCATGGCTTCGAGGAAGCAGCCCTCGGTGACCTCATCCACGCCGCCCTGTTCGGCATCTCGCCCAAAGTGGTCGACCGCCAAGGGGCCGGCCCAGGTGACCGGCTTGCGCCGGCCCTTGGCGTGGGCCAGCAAGCCGAGTTGCAGCGATGTCATGTCGCTGTGGCCCACCCAGCGCGTGCCGCGCTCCACGCTTTGCGCCAGCAAGGCCCAGTCAATGCGGTCAAGCAGGCGCGTCAGGCCATAGCCGCCGCGGCTGGCCAGGGCCACGGAGGGCGCGGCCCGGGCCACCCGGTGTAAGGCTGCCAAGCGGGTCTCGTCGCTGCCGGCGAAGCGCTGGTGTCGCGCCATGGCCGAAGCATCGATCTGCACCGCAAAGCCGTGCTCACCCAGGCGCTTGGCGGCGCGCCGCAAGGCCGCTGGCTCGGCGATCACGCCAGCGGGCGAGAGCAGCACCAGCACCGGCGCTTGGACGCTCAACCGAGGGCCCCGAAATCAGATTCGATCACCTCGGGCACCGGCAGGGCTTCGGTGGGCACTTCGCGTCCCGCACGCTGGGCCGCGCGCCGTGCAGCAAAGAACTCGCGCAGCAGTTGGCCTGCCGGCTCGGCGAGCAGACCGCCCTCCACCGCCGTGTGGTGGTTGAGTTGGGTCTGCTCGAACAGGTTCACCACCGAGCCCGCGGCGCCCGTCTTCGGGTCGGCGGCGGCAAACACCACGCGGCCCACCCGCGCGTGCAACATCGCCATGGCGCACATCGCACAGGGCTCAAGCGTGACGTAGAGCGTGCAGCCCGGCAAACGGTAGTTCTCGAGCAACTGGGCCGCGTGGCGCAGGGCCACGATCTCGGCATGCGCCGTCGGGTCGTGGGTGGTGATCGGGCGGTTGTAGCCCGTGGCCAGCACCTGCGGCACGCCGTCCACGGTGCGCATGATCACCGCGCCGACCGGCACCTCGCCGGCCAACTGCGCGTTCAGGGCCTGGTCCAGCGCCAGGCGCATGGCGTACTCGTCTTGCGCGGGTGTCGGCTGGGCGAAGTTTTCGATCATGGTTGGGCAGCGTTGCTGCGCTCCACGCCTTTTTGCAGCGCGGCATTGGTGGCATCGCGCACATTGCTCTGGATGGCTTGGGCCTGCATCGGTACCGTGCCCTCCACCATCGCGGGCGTGGCGCCGGCCATGCCGCCCATGCCCCCGGGCACCGCGGCCGTGGCGGCGCCGCCCTGGGTGCGGCCCATCACCGCGTCGGTCACGGCCCTGCCCTCGGGGGAGGTCGGCGTGCGCGTGGTGGTGGTGCCGATCTGGCCCAGCGCCTGCAACTGGTTCTTTGCCAGGCTGCCGACGATGGCCAGTGCCAGGAGCAAAGTCACGAAGCCGAAAATGATGCGCATGGGGAGCTCTCCTCGCGGGCTGGCCAGCTCGCAACGGCCGCATTGTGCCGGCGCGCTTGCGCAAACGCATGCCGCCTGTCGTTTCGAGGGCGCCGCACAGGCGTGCCGCCCCGGCTTGGCGTCAGCTCAGAGCAGCGCAGCCGGCACTACTTCACGTCGCTCGCAATCACCACGCTCAGGCCCACGCTGCCGAGCGGCACCGGGCCGGTCAGGCCTTCGAGGTCGCCGGGCTGCGGCAGCGCCTGACCCAATTTGCTGATGCGGGCGCCAACCACCACCGGCCCGGCAGCGGACAGGCGCGCCGCTGGCGACATGGCCAGGCTGTCGTCGAGCGTGAACGAAGCTGGCAGGTCCTTCACCTGCAGGCGCAAGATGGCCAGGGGCATGCGCGAGCCACTGGCGGGGCGGGCAAAGACGAACACGGTGTCTTCGGGCTGCGCCCTGCCCTGCAGGGATGGCGCCAAGCTGACCCGGCCGCTGATGGCACTGGCCGCTGATGCGGCGGGCGACGGCGCGGGCTTCGCGGCGCTGGCCAACGCCGATGCCGAGCCCACCATCGGCAGCTTGCCGCGCTCGCGCGCTTCGGCCATACCGCCGCGCGCCATTTCGACCAGGCCACTGTCGGCCGGGCCGATCTTGACCGCCCGCTCCCAGTAGGCCACCGCCGCCACGTAGTCTTCGCGGTTGAAGGCCGCGGTACCGGCCAGCACCAGGGCCTTGACATGGTTCGGGTCCGACTTCAGCGCCCGCTCGATCAGCTTGAGCGGCTCACCTTCGAGCGTGCCGCCGTTCTGCACCGCCGAGGCGTCGGCATAGTCGGCCAGGGTGGAGGCGTCGTCAGGCTTCAACTTCAGCGCCCGCTCGAAGGCTGCCAGTGCCTGTGGCGCCTGGCCAAGTGCAGCGTAGGAGCGGCCGAGCATGGCCCAGCCGGTCGGGTCGTCTGGCTGCTCTTGCATGCGCGCGGCCAGGCGGGCCACCATGGCCTCCACCTGCTCGCGCGTGAAATCGGCGGCGGGCGTCGCTGCGTCAGGGCTTGCGCTTGGGGCGGCGCTGGCGCTGGGCGCGGTGCGGCCGAGCAGCACGGGCGAGCCAGTCCAGGCATAGCCGGCACCGGCTATCAGAACCACCAGGGCCGCGGCACTGGCGCCCAGGCGCACACCGACGCGGGGGGCCCCGGCAGCGCTGACGTGTGCAGCCGCGGGCACGCTCGGCGTTGCGCCCATGACGGCCGCGACGAGTTGCTGCTCGAGTGCGACCTTGCGCGCTTGGTACTGCGCCGCGTCCAGCGCCCCGCTGTCATGCGCTTGCTGTAACTGCTGCAGCGCCTGGCGCAGGGGGGCGATGGAATCGGTCATGGAATAGGGGCGATGAGTCGGCAGGATGAAACAGGCAGGTCAGGCCTGGGCGGATGCCGCGTCGCGCAGGGCGCGGCGCCGACGCCGCAGCGCCAGCCAGGGCTCCAGCAGCATCAGGGCCAGCGCCACGCTGTAAGAGCCCCACACGTACAGGCCGTAGCCGCCCATGGCGAAGAACTCGCTGGCACTGGTCCATTGCATTTCAGGCTCCTTTGGCGATGGGCGCATTGGCGGCCAGCTCACGCACCCAAGCGGTGTCACGCTCGCGCTCGAGGATCAGCGCCCGGGTGCGGGTGAAGGCCATCGCGAAGGCGTAGGCCCAGCAGGCAAAGGTCATGAGCAGCATGGCCGTGAGCATGGTGCTGGCCATCTTGGGCGCCGCCGTCATGCTGATGGTGGCGCCCTGGTGCAAGGTGTTCCACCAGCGCACCGAGAAATAGATGATGGGCACGTTGATGGCGCCGACCACCGCCAGCAAGGCACTCGCCTGGTCAGCCCGCCGCGTGTCGTCGATGGCTTCGGCCAGGGCGATATAGCCGAGGTAGAGAAAGAGCAGGATCAACTCCGACGTGAGGCGAGCGTCCCAGACCCACCAGGCGCCCCAGGTGGGCCGGCCCCAGAGCGCGCCGCTCCACAAGGCCAGCACCGTGAACATGGCGCCAGTGGGCGCAATGGCGCGCGCCAGCATCGAGGCCAGACGGGCCTTGAAGGCCCAGCCAACCGCGGCCCAAAAAGCCATCACCAGGTAGAGCAACATCGACATCCACGCCGCCGGCACGTGAATGAAGATGATGCGGTAGGCGTCGCCCTGGGTGGCATCGGTGGGTGCGACAAAGAAGCCGATCCACAGGCCGGCCGCCGCCAGGCCGATGGCCAGCAGCCACAGCCAGGGCGTGACGAGTCCCGTCAGCGCATAGAAGCGCGATGGTGCGGCAAAGGTGAAGAAGCGCAGGCCTGCGGTCATGTCATGTCAATGAGGGGCGGTGTTCATTCCGTCGAGATGCGCAGCGCCGCTGCGGTGGCGAGCGGTGCGCCCATCAGTGTGGCAATCAGCAAGGCACCGAGCAAGGAATAATGTCCGGCTGGCGACTGGCCTGCCTCGACCGCCACCACCGCGCCTGCGCCGAAGATCAGCACCGGCATGGTCAGCGGCAAGACGATCAAGATCAAGAGCATACCGGCGCTGCGCAAACCCAGTGTGAGGGCCGCGCCAAGCCCCCCGAGCAGGCTGAGCACAGGGGTGCCGAGCAGCAGGCTGAGCACCAGAGCGCCGAGGGCCGGCGCTGACAAATCGAACAACAGACCCACCAGCGGCGCCACCAGAACCAGGGGCGCGCCGTTCACCAACCAGTGCGCCAAGCTCTTGGCAGCAGCCACGACGATGGCCGGCTGCGGCGCGAGCAACAACTGTTCAAGCGAGCCGTCGGCTTGATCGCCCGCATACAACTGTTGCACCGACAGCATCGTGGCCAGCAAGGCGCAGACCCAGACCACGCCGGGTGCGATCTGGCGCAATGTTTGCGCCTCGGGACCGACGCCGAGCGGGAACAGGCTCACAGCCACGACAAAGAACACCAGCGGTAGCAAGGCGTCGAGGCGCCGCCGCGCCGCCAGGCGCAGGTCGCGCAACAACAGGGACAGGAACAAGGCCCTCATGGCGTGCGGCCCGGCGCGTCGAGCGCGTCGAGGTCCAGGGTCGTCGGCAAGGGGTCGCTCAGTGGCAAGGCCTGGTGGCTGGTGAGCATCACGCTGCCGCCTCGTGCGGCCTGCTGCGCGAGCACAGTACAAAGCGTCTGGACGCCCTCGTCATCGAGCGCGTCCAGGGGCTCATCGAGCAGCCAGATCGACGCCGGCTGCGGCAGCGCCAGGCGCGCCAGGGCCGTGCGCCGGCGCTGCCCCTGACTGAGCCGGCGCACCGGCGCATGGCGCAAAGGCAGCATGCCCCAGACAGCCAGCGCCGCATCGATCTCGACTGGACTGGCGGGGCGCCCTTGCACGGCCGCTGCGAACCGCAGGCACTCTGCCACCGTCAGGTCGTCCTTGAGTGCGCTGGCGTGGCCGATGTAAATCAGGCGCTCGCGCCAGTCTGGCGTCAAGCTTGGCAAGGCCTGACCGCCGCACAGCACCTCACCTTCGGCCGGCGCTGACAGGCCCGCCAGGATGCGCAGCAGGCTGGTCTTGCCGCGCCCGTTGCGACCGCGCAGCCAAACGATCTGGCCCGGCGCCAGCGCCATCGTCAGGCCACGGAAGAGGATGCGGTCGCCGCGCTGGGCGGCGAGTGCCACAGTCGCCAAGCGGGGCGCGCTGTCTGCCATCACTCCCACTCGATCGTGGCCGGCGGCTTGCTCGACACGTCATAGGTCACGCGATTGATGCCGCGCACCTCATTGATGATGCGACTGCTGACCTTTTTCAGCAGCTCATAGGGCAGCTCGGCCCAGTCGGCGGTCATGAAGTCGCTGGTCTGCACGGCGCGCAGTGCCACCACGTAGTCGTAGGTGCGGCCGTCGCCCATCACGCCCACGCTCTTGACCGGCAGGAAGACGGCGAAGGCCTGGCTCGTCAGGTCGTACCAGCTCTTGCCCGTGGCCTCGTCCTTGAAGGCGCGCAGCTCCTCGATGAAGATGGCGTCGGCGCGCCGCAGCAGGTCGGCGTACTCCGGCTTCACCTCACCCAGGATGCGCACCCCCAGCCCGGGCCCGGGGAAGGGGTGGCGATACACCATGTCGTGCGGCAGGCCGAGGGCCACACCCAGTTCGCGCACTTCGTCCTTGAACAGGTCACGCAGCGGCTCAAGCAGCTTCAGGCCCAGTTGCTCGGGCAGGCCACCCACGTTGTGGTGGCTCTTGATGGTGACGGCCTTCTTTGTCTTGGCGCCGCCACTCTCGATCACGTCGGGATAGATGGTGCCCTGGGCCAGCCACTTGGCGCCGCGCGCGCCGGCCTGGGTGAGCTTGGCGGCTTCCTGCTTGAAGACGGTGACGAACTCGGCGCCGATGATCTTGCGCTTGGCCTCGGGGTCAGTGACGCCCGCCAGCTTGCCCAGGAAGAGTGTGCTGGCATCGACGCGTATGACTTTGGCGTGCAGACGGTCGACAAACATGTCCATCACCATGTCGCCTTCGTTCAGGCGCAGCAGGCCATGGTCAACAAAGACGCAGGTGAGCTGGTCGCCGATGGCGCGGTGAATGAGGGCCGCCGCAACGCTGGAGTCCACGCCGCCGGACAAACCCAGGATGACTTCTTCGTCATCCACTTGCTCGCGGATGCGGGCCACGGCCTCGGCAATGTGGTCTCGCATCACCCAATCGGGCTGGGCCTTGGCGATCTGCAAGACAAAGCGCTCCAACAGCGCCCTGCCCTGCACGGTGTGCGTCACCTCGGGATGGAATTGCACGGCGTAGTAGCCACGCGCCTCATCGGCCATGCCGGCCACGGGACAGCTGGGCGTGCTGGCCATCAGCTTGAAGCCCGGCGGCAGGGCCGTGACCTTGTCGCCATGGCTCATCCAGACCTTGAGCATGCCGTGGCTCTTGCCATCCGGTGCGGGCGTGGCGAAGTCCTGAATGCCCTCCAGCAGCCGGGTGTGGCCGTGGGCGCGCACCTCGGCGTAGCCGAACTCGCGCTGGCTGCTGGCCTCGACCTGGCCGCCTTGTTGCACCGCCATGGTGAACATGCCGTAGCAAATGCCCAGCACCGGCACTCCGCTGTCCCACACCGCTTGCGGCGCGCGCAGGTCGTGCGCTTCATAGGTGCTGGCGTGGCTGCCGGACAAAATGATGCCCTTTGGCGCGAACTCGCGGATGAATGCGTCGCTCACATCGTTGGGGTGGATCTCGCAGTAAACATGCGCTTCGCGCACACGGCGCGCGATGAGCTGCGTGACCTGCGAGCCGAAGTCGAGAATCAGGATCTTGTCGTGCTTCATGGCTGAGCTGAGAGTAGAGGTTTGAGCGCGCGCTCGCGCGCGAAGTGGCGCAATGCAATCAGCATCGACAGCGCCTGCAACGCCGCGCAGAAATAGTAGGGCACGCCGATGCGCCAATCGCCGCGCGGCAGGTGCGAGACAAAGCCGAGCATGGCCGCACCGATCACTGGGGCCAGCACCGCCATCAGGCTGTTCAGCGCCGACACCGCGCCCATAGTGCGCCCCTGGGTCGACTCGTCGGCCGCATTGGCGACGATGCTCTGCATCGCGGCCGTGACGGCAAAACCAAGCAGGTTGAAGCCGACCACCGCAACCATCATCCAGCCCTCGGGCGCGAGCCCCCAGGCCAGGTAGCACAGCGACGACGACACCAGGCCCATCACCACCAGCCGCTGGGCCGAGAAGCGGCGCAGCAGGTGCTTGAGCAACAGGCCCTGGACCAGCGCCGACATGATGCCCACGGCAAACAGCGACCAGCCGTTTTGCAGCGGGCCCCAGCCGAACTTGAAGGTGGTGTACAGGACCCAGGTGGCGTGCAAGATGAACTGGGCCAGACCCGACAAGGCCAGCACCACCACCAAGGAGCCGATGCCTTTGAGTTCGACCAAGCCGCGCAGTGCGGTCACCGGGTTGGCCTTGCGCCACTCGAACGCCGTGCGCCGTTCGAGCGGCAAGGACTCGGGCAGGATGAAGTAGCCGTAGGCCAGGTTCACCAGGGCCAGCGCGCCGGCGACAAAGAAGGGCAGGTGCAGGTCGATGCTGCCGAGCAGGCCGCCGAGCACCGGGCCGAGGGTGAAACCCAGCCCGAACATCGCACCGATAAGGCCGAAACGCCGCGCGCGGTCGGCGGGCGCCGTGATGTCGGCCACATAGGCGTTGGCCACCGCTGCGTTGGCCATCATCGCGCCGCTGAACAGGCGCACCAGGATCAACATCCACAGGGCCGTGGCCAGGGCGGTGACGAAAAAACTCGCGGCCAAGCCAGTGAAGCCGACCAGCAGGATCGGCCGCCGGCCATAGCGGTCTGACAACGCACCCAGGATCGGCGCACCAAAGAAATTGGCCACCCCGAAGGCGAGCGACACAGCGCCGAACCAGAACGCCAGATCGGCCTGGCTGTTCGTGAACGTGCCCACCAGGGGCGGCAGCACCGGGATGATCAGACCGACCGACACCATGTCGATCAGCACCGTGATCAGGATGAAGGGCATCGCTGCCCTGGATGGCTGCGACCCCGCGGGCGAATCCTGCAGCGTGGGCGTCAAACGGATCACTCCATGCGGTAGTTCGGCGCTTCCTTGGTGATCTGCACATCGTGCACATGACTTTCGCGCACGCCCGCGGAAGTGATCTCGACGAACTCGGCCTTGGTCTGCATCTCGGCAATCGTGGTGCACCCGCAGTAATGCATCGAGGCCCGCAGGCCGCCGGCCATCTGGTACAGGATGCCGACCACCGAGCCCTTGTACGGCACCTGGCCTTCGATGCCCTCGGGCACCAGCTTGCTGGTGTTGGGGTTGTTGCCGCCGTTGTCCTGAAAGTAGCGGTCGGCCGAGCCTTGCTGCATCGCACCGAGTGAGCCCATGCCGCGGTAGCTCTTGTAGCTGCGGCCCTGGTAGAGGATGACCTCGCCCGGCGCCTCCTCGGTGCCGGCAATCGCACTGCCCATCATCACGCTGTCGGCGCCGGCGACGATGGCCTTGGCCACATCGCCCGAGTAGCGCACGCCGCCGTCGGCAATGACCGGCACGCCGCTGCCCTTGAGGGCGCGCGCCACGTTGTCGATGGCCATGATCTGCGGCACTCCGACGCCGGTGACGATGCGTGTAGTGCAGATCGAGCCCGGGCCGATGCCGACCTTGACCGCGTCGGCCCCGGCCTCGGCCAGCGCCAAGGCTGCCTCGCCGGTGGCGATGTTGCCGCCGATGACATCGATGCGCGGATAGTGCTTCTTGACCCAGCGCACGCGCTCGATGACACCGGCGCTGTGGCCGTGCGCCGTATCGACCACCAGCACATCCACGCCGGCCGCGGCCAGCAACTCAACACGTTCCTCGGTGCCCTCACCGACCCCGACGGCTGCGCCCACGCGCAGCTTGCCGTGGCTGTCGCGCGCGGCATTCGGGAAATTGGTCTGCTTGGTGATGTCTTTCACCGTCATCAGGCCGCGCAACTCGAAGGTCTCGTTGACCACCAGCACGCGCTCAAGCTTGTGCTTGTGCATGAGCGCCTTGCCGTCGTCGATGGTGGCGCCGTCGGGCACGGTCACGAGGCGCTCGCGCGGCGTCATGATCTCGCTCACGGCGATATCCATGCGGGTCTCAAAGCGCAGGTCGCGGTTGGTGACGATGCCGACCACCCGCTTGCCCTCAAGCACCGGAAAGCCCGAAATGCCGTGCTGTCGCGCCAGCGCCGTCACTTCCCGCACGGTGGTCTGGGGCGTGATCGTGATCGGATCGCGCAACACGCCCGACTCGTAGCGCTTGACACGCGCCACCTCGGCCGCCTGCTGCCGCGGCGTCAGGTTCTTGTGCACGATGCCGATGCCGCCCTCCTGGGCCAAAGCAATCGCCAGGCGCGCCTCGGTGACGGTGTCCATCGCCGCCGACACCAGGGGCAGGTTGAGTGCAATGTTGCGCGACAGGCGAGTGGCCAGGCTGGTGTCGCGGGGCAGGACCTGGGAGTAGGCGGGGACCAACAACACATCGTCGAAGGTCAGCGCTTTGCCGAGTAGGCGCATGGGAAAAGACTCCAGTCGCAAAAGTCGATTATAGAGAGCGTGAATTTGCACCGTTCGCAGCGACCCTGCGCGCACTACAGTCGTGCGAGTCAAGATCACGGTTCATCGACCATGCACCACCCTGCCGCCGTCATCGGCACCGCACTGGCCCTCATGCTCGCTTGCGGGAGCGCAGCGGCGCAATGGAAATGGCGCGACACCGGGGGGCGCATCACCGTCAGCGACTTGCCGCCTCCCAGCAGCGTGCCGCCGGGCGATGTTCTGGCCCGCCCTGCTGATCTGCGCACAGCGGTCGCGCCCAAACCAGCCGCAGCGGCCAGCGCAGCCGCGCTGCCCTTGCGCCCAGCCAACAGCGGGACCGACCCGGAACTCGAAGCCCGACGCAAGCGTGCCGCCGATGAGCAGACCGACCAGCAGCGCCAGGTGCAAGTGCGAGATGACGCGGCCCGGATCGAAAATTGCAGCCGTGCCAAAGGCCAACTCGCAGCCCTCGGCGAGGGCCAGCGCATGACACGCACCAACGCCCAGGGTGAGCGCGAAGTGCTCGACGACAAAGGCCGTGCTGAAGAGATGCAGCGTGCGCGCAGCGTGATGGCCAGCGACTGCAAATAGGCCAAAGCGTGGCTCCCTCCTGCGGCCAAGCCCCGTCCCCTGTTCGGGGTGGTGGGCCGTGCCGGCAAGTGCAGTCGGCCGACCCGCGGGGCTAGACTCGGCCCCCACTTCGCCTTACACGGCCCAACAGGCCTTGCCCACGATGCTCAAACCAAACTCAATGCTGGTGCTGCTCGCAGTGCTCTTTGCACTGGGCGCGAGCGCGCAGACGGCACCCATGCCACCGGCGTGGAAGTGGCGAGACGCCGCTGGACAGGTGCATGTCAGTGACCTGCCACCGCCGCTGACCATCCCGGCCAAGGACATCCTGGACCGGCCACCTCTGCAGCGCAAAGTGGCTGCCGCAGCGGCCTCGGCAGCGTCAACAGTGGTTGCCAGCACGGGGCCCAAGAGTGACCCGGAGCTGGATGCACGGCGCAAGCGCGCTGTCGACGAGCAGGGCGCCCAACAGCGCCAGCAACAAGATAAGGACATGGCCGCGCGCGCCGAAAACTGCACCCGTGCCAAGGGCGCATTGGCCGGGCTGGCAGATGGCCAGCGCATGACACGCACGAATGCCAAGGGCGAGCGCGAAGTCCTTGATGACAAGGACCGCGCCGACGAGGTACAGCGCGCCCGCGCCGTGATCACCAGCGACTGCCGCTGATCAGCGGCCGGCCTTGATCGCTGCCTCGCGCAGCGCTGTCAACGTCGTTCGAGGCGTACTGACCTCGGTGGCCAGGCTCAGGTGAATCAGGCTGGGGCCGTCGGCGGCCAGCGCGGCTGCAAAGGCCGGCTCGAAATCAGCCGTTGCAGCCACATGGGCCGCATGCCAGCCGTAGGCCCGCGCCAGCGCTGCAAAGTCTGGGTTGGCACGCAGGTCGCTGCCACTCACCCGGCCCGGGTACTCACGCTCCTGGTGCATGCGGATGGTGCCGTAGGTGGCGTTGTCAACCACCAGGCTGATCAACTTGCCGGCACCGGTGCCAGCCCCGTGGGCGCGCGCCGTGGCCAGTTCCTGGCCCGTCATCAAGAAGTCGCCATCGCCGGCGATGTTGACGACTGTGCGCGCCGGGTACAGCAGCGACGCCGCCACCGCCGCCGGCACGCCATAGCCCATCGCACCCGAGGTCGGCGCCAGTTGGGTGCGGCCATGGTGTTGCAAACCGAAGTAGCGGGTGTAGCGATGCAGCCAGGCGCTGAAGTTGCCGGCGCCGTTGGTATAGACCGTGTCGGCCGGGGCCAGGCGCTGCACGGTCTTCACCACCTGTGCCATGTCGAGCGGGGTGACGGCGGGCGCCACCTGATTGGCTTCGTAGTCGGCCCGGGCTGAGGCAGCCCACGCAGCCCAGCGCGCAGCGCCCGCGGGCGGCTCAAGCGCTGACAGGGCCTGGCCAGCCACGGCCGTCGAACACTGCAGCAGCAGGTCGGCGGCGTAAACCCGCCCCAATTCTTCCGCGCCGGCATGCAGATGAACCAGCTTTTGCGTCGGGCGCGGCGCCACGAGGAGGCTGTAACCGCCGGTGGTCATCTCACCCAGGCGCACGCCGATGGCCAGCACCAAATCGGCGTCGCGCAGCCGGGTGGCGAGCTTGGGGTTGATGCCGATGCCGACATCGCCGGCATACAACGGGTGGCGATTGTCGAAACAGTCCTGGAAGCGAAAGCCGCAGCCGACCGGCAGTTCCCAGGCTTCAGCAAAACGCTGCAAGGCGCGCGCGCTTTCGGCCGTCCAGCCCGAGCCGCCAACGATCACCAGTGGGCGTTCGGCCGCCAGAAGCAGGGTGCGCAGGTCCCGCAGCGCGCCAGGCGCCGGCCAGGCCTGGGCCGGCTGCACCCGCGGCAGCACCGGCGCGGCCGTCAAGGTTGTCAGCATGTCCTCGGGCAAGACCAGCACGACGGGGCCCGGCCGCCCTTGCATTGCGGTGTGAAAAGCCCGCGCCACATACTCCGGCAAGCGGTCGGCGTGCTGCACTTCGCCCACCCACTTGGCCATGCCCAGAGTGCCGGGGCCGAAGACCTGGCGGTAGTCGAGTTCCTGGAAGGCCTCGCGGTCACGCTGTTCGCTGGCCACCTGGCCGATGAACAGCACCATCGGCGTCGAGTCCTGGAAGGCCGTGTGCAGGCCGATGGCTGCATTGCTGGCGCCCGGGCCGCGCGTGACGAAGCAGATCCCTGGCCAGCCCGTCAATTTGCCCTGGGCCTCGGCCATGAAAGACGCCCCGCCCTCGTGGCGGCAGGCAATGAAGCGGACGGACTCGGCGTGCTCATGAAAGCCGTCGAGCACAGCCAAGTAGCTCTCCCCCGGGACGCCAAACGCGGTGTCGATTCCCTGCGCCAGCAGCGCTTCAACCAGGGCATGGCCAGCCGGCCTCGTTTTGTTCATGGCGCGATGTTACCGACCCTGGCCAGACGCCCGCCGCTGGCGACTGGGTGTGACATGCGTGACCAAGCGAACCGGCGCGCCCGCAACGGTTGCTTATCGGCACCTGGCACGGCCCCGGCGGTCTAGGCTGTGGCAGTGACCATCGTCCAGGAGTGCCGCCATGTTGAAGTCTCTCTTTGGTGACCTGATGGCCACGCCCGTGACCGCTGGTGGCCCGATGCCCGCCTTCGCCGCCACGGCCATCCTGGAGACCACCAACACCCGCTTGTCCGATGAAGGCCGCATGGTCGATCGTCACCAGCAGGATCTGTTCGTCACCGGCTCACCGGCCCTGGCCATGCGCGAGCACCTGGCCAAGGCGCCGCCCGGCAGTGACGTGCGCACCATCACCCTGCTCGATCCGGCGCGGCTGTGGGCGCCTGGCGTGGTCAAGGCGCTGTCAGATGCCACCGGTCAGCCGGTCGAGCGCCTGCACCTGCGCGAACAAGCCACGCTGCGGATTCTGGCGACACTGGAGCGCACCGTGGTGCCACGGCGCGGCGAGGCGACGCTGAAGATCTACCACGCCGACCTGCGCGCGCCACAGGGTGAAGGTCTGCAAGTGCCGTTTGCATTGATGGAGCGCAGCGAGATGGCCGCCGTGATCGTCGGGCCGATGCAAACGCCCGACGTGCATGCCATGCTGCTGGCCTTGCACAGCGCCGTGCGCGAGCCGAGCTGGCGCTGTGGCGCCCTGCTCTTCCTGCTGCCCCCCAGCGGCGCCTGGATCGCCAGCCGAATTGCCTCGCTCGACTGGCCGCGAACGCTGCAAGTCGAGGTGCTGGACGAGCCCTTGGTCGGCACCTCGTCCGTCTGGAACGCTCTGCTGGCGGCGTGGGACCGCCTGCATGGGCCGCTGGCGCCCGCGGCCGACGCCGCCGCGCTCGAAGCGCGCGCCGTGGCGCGCCAACTGCGCGGCCTGATGCACACCGACGGCGTGCTGGGCTGCGCGCTCGCCGACGCCACCGACGGCGACTTGCTGGCCGGCGAGTCGCGCGACGCCGGCGCCGACTTGGCACGCGCCGCCGCGGCGCTGGCCTCCGTGGTGCGGGCGCATCGCCAAGCCAGCCAGGCCATGGGCCTGCCCGGCACACTCGACGAGATCGCCGTCGTCAATGGCAGCGTGTGCCACCTGATCCGGCCGATGCAGCGGCGGCCGAACCAGTTCCTGTTTGCGCGCATCGACCGCTCACATGCCAACCTGGCATTGCTGAAGTTCAAGCTGGCCGAGGCTGAACGCGCATTGGGTTAGCGACGGTCCCAAGACGCCTTGTGGCGCCCGGGGTCTGGGTCCCCGTCGCGGGCTAATATCGCGTGCATGAGCCAAGTTCTGATCGATTTCACGCGCCAAGATGCGAGCGGCGCAAGCCGTACCGAGCAAGCCTGGGCCCGTGTACCGCTGGCGCCTGCACCGGCGCAACGGCAGGCCGACAAGGCCCGCGCTGCGGCCTTGCTGAAGCAGCACAACGCGGTCCTGGTGGCGCACTATTACGTCGACGGCGACCTGCAGGACCTGGCGTTGGAAACCGGCGGATGCGTCTCAGATTCACTGGAGATGGCGCGCTTCGGTCGCGACCATGCAGCACAGACCTTGGTGGTTGCCGGCGTTCGCTTCATGGGCGAGAGCGCGAAGATCCTGTCGCCCACCAAGCGCGTGCTGATGCCAGACCTCGAAGCCACCTGCTCACTCGATCTGGGCTGCCCGCCCGAAGAGTTCGCGCGCTTTTGCGACGCCCATCCCGACCGCAAGGTGGTGGTCTATGCCAACACCAGCGCAGCGGTGAAGGCGCGCGCCGACTGGATGGTCACCAGCTCCTGCGCCCTGGCCATCGTGCAGCATCTCAAAGACCAGGGCCACAACGTGCTGTGGGCGCCGGACCGCCACCTCGGCCGCTACATCCGTGACGAGACCGGTGCCGACATGCTGCTGTGGCAGGGCGAGTGCATCGTCCACGACGAGTTCAAGGCGCTCGAGCTCGAGTTGATGAAGCGCGAGTATCCCGACGCGCTGGTGTTGGTGCATCCCGAATCGCCGGCCGGCGTGGTCGCGCTGGCCGACGTCGTCGGTTCGACCTCGCAGTTGATCAAGGCCGTGGTCGACGGCAGCGCCCGCACGTACATCGTGGCCACCGACAACGGCATCCTGCACCGCATGCGCCAGCTCGCACCCGGCAAAACCTTGCTCGAAGCGCCCACCGCGGGCCAGAGCGCCACGTGCAAGAGCTGCGCGCACTGCCCATGGATGGCAATGAACGCCGTGCAAGGCGTGATCGCCTGCCTTGAAAAAGGGCGCGGAGTGATCGACGTTCCTGAGCCCACCCGCAGCCAGGCCCTGGGCTGCATCGACCGCATGCTGGCCTTCGTCGCGGCTCACCCCACCAGCATCACGCAGCCAAGGCGCGGCTTCGTGCCCAAGCTCGGCGCGGCCTGAGCCAACGCGCTGTGCCGGCGGCGTCCAGGCAACGCCGTTCGATGGGTCGGGACGTTGCGTCTGCAAGCGGTCCCCCTCGTTTTGCGGCCGTTCGGGGCTTTGGTCGCTAACACGTGCCAGCAGCGGCGCGAGCCACGAACGCGGGGCGGCCGCTTACGCTCATGTCCCCCGGGCTGGGCTTCGCCCCGCCCACCTCCTTTACTTCGGCTCTTTTAGCATTCGGTAGTTACAGGCTCACAACGTGAGCTACCCGAAAGGCAAATTGTACAGGTTGCGCCAGAGATTGAGGA
>JANNGJ010000271.1:0-1589 GCA_031403815.1 Burkholderiales bacterium
GAGCGGCCCAGCCCGCGCGCGCAAGCGCTGCCCGGCGTTGCCGCCGAAGCTCATGTGATCGGCGCCGTCCAACCACAGCAAAGCACGCCGGCCGCGCGGCAGGCCGTCATAGACGCTGGCGCGGCGCTCGCCAGTGAGGCCGCGGCCGAGTGGGTCACTGTCAAAACTTCCTGTGATACCCAGAAAAGGCCGCGCGACCGCGGCGAAGCTCTCGACCACCGCCATGCCCTGCCCCGGTGACGGGCTGAAGGCAATGAAGGCCTTGAAGCGCGCTTCGACGGTGCCGGCGCTGGCGACCGGAAAGTGCTGGCCCGCCAGCGCCTGCACCGTGACGGCACCGAAGGAGTGGCCCGAGGCACCGAGCGCATCCAGGCGCACGCGGGTCCAGCCGGGCTCGCGCGCCCGAGCGCGCCGTGTGATCTCGTCGAGCACAAATTGCATGTCGGCCACACGGGCCCGCAACTGCTCGGCACTGGCGGCCCGGCGCAGCGCCACCATGCCACTGCGCAGCACCGGCGTATCGCTGCCGGGGTGCTGAACATGCAGCACCGCAAAGCCAGCCTGGCGCCAGGCTTCGCCCCAGACGTCGCCACCCTCGCGGCTGCCGCCCAAGCCGTGCGAGTACACGATGAGGGCACAGGGCTCAGTGCCATCGGGCCAGCGAATGCGCAGCGGCAGCGAGCGGTCGCGTCGCGTGTCGACCCAGGCGTCGTCGACCACCGCTGCTGCCGCTTGGGCGGCCAAGGGGCTGAACCACAGCGGCGCGCTGGCCGCGGCAAGCAAGAGGCTGCGTCTGCGCATGGCGTCACGGTAGGCGCTGCATGTAAACCACATGTTGCTGCAGGGTCGCCGCAAGACGACCGATAGACTGTCGTGAAATCCTGCGCACCGCTGAATGCCCGACACTCCGTCCAACGATCCCGCTGACCTGGTTGCCCGCCTGCAGGCCGAGAACGCGCGCCTGCGCGAGTTGCTCGAGGTGGCGCAGGACTTTGGCCGCCTGGGCGTTTGGGAGCGCGACATCGCCACGCTCGAGGGCCGGTGGGACCGGCATGTTTTCGATTTCTTCGGCATCGAGGCCAGCGACGGGCATACCCCGCACTTCGAAGAAGCCGCAGCACGGATCCACCCGGCCGACCGCGTCAACGACCAGTTCCGCGCCTCCTTGACGCAGCCCGGTGTCCACAGCACCCGCTACCGTGTGCTACATCCGGGCGGCAGCGTGCGCAACATCCATTCGCAGTGGCGCGTGGTGGCGGACAAGGACGGTGCGCCGAGGCGTGTGGTCGGCGTGATGGTCGACGACACCGAGTCGCTGGCAGCGGCCAGCGCCGCCAGGACGGCGCACACCCAGCTCGACCTGGCCCTGTCGCTGGCTGGTATCGGCACCTGGCGCATCGATCTGCAGAGCCGGCGGATCTACCATGACGAGCGGGCCATCGCACTGACCGGCCAACGTCAGGGGCCGGACGGCCTGCCGCTGGAGACGATCCGCGGCTGGATCCACCCCGACGACATGGACCAGGTGCAGGCGGCCTTCGACGAGACCGTGGCCACCGGCCGGCCCACCGACACCCAGACCCGCTACC
>JANNGJ010000272.1:0-4910 GCA_031403815.1 Burkholderiales bacterium
ATGGAAGTCGGTGCCCTCACCTGCTTCGCGCGCGTCGCCCGCCGGACCGATCCAGTAGATCGTCTCGCCGCGCGGGCTGGTCTGCCGGATCACAGCCTCGCTGGGGTGACGGCGGCCGAGCCGCGTGATCTGGCGCGGCAACGACAGCGCATCGGCCCGGTTGGGAATGTTCACATTCAGCAACCAGGGCCGCTGCGCCGGTTGCAGCGCCAGGACCTGTTCGACGACGGCCCGCGCCACCTGGGCGGCGGCATCCAGGTGGCCCCAGCCCTTCTCGACCTGCGAAAACGCGATCGCCGGAATGCCGAACAGGAAGCCTTCCATGGCCGCCGCGACAGTGCCCGAGTACAAGGTGTCGTCACCCATGTTGGCGCCGTTGTTGATGCCCGACAGCACCAGGTCAGGTCGGTGCGGCAGCAGGCCGGTGAGCGCCACATGCACGCTGTCGGACGGCGTGCCGTTGATGTAGCGAAAGCCGTTGCTCGCGTGGTGCACCGTCAAGGGCCGGCTCAGCGTCAGCGCGTTTGAAGTGCCGCTGGCGTTCTGCTCGGGTGCGATGACATCGATGTCCCCCAAACCCTGCATGGCTTGCACCAGCGCAGCCAGGCCCGGAGCCAGATAACCATCGTCGTTTGCAATCAAGATTCTCATGGCCGGATTGTAGGCAGGCCACGCTGTCTATCATTCGCGCTGGACAAGCTTGAGGAGAGCGACGATGCAGGCATGGCTGTGCGAGCAACTGACGGGTGTTGAAGCGATGCGCTGGCAGGCATTGCCGACGCCCGAGCCCAGCCCCGGGCAGGTGCGCATCCGGGTGCACGCTGCGAGCCTGAACTTTCCTGACCTGCTGACAGTGCACGGCAAGTACCAGGTCAAGCCGCCGCTGCCCTTTGTGCCCGGCAGTGAGTTCTCGGGCGTTGTCGAAGCCGTTGGTGACGGTGTGCGCCAACTGGCGCTTGGCGACCGTGTGGCCACCATCGGCGTGACGGGGGGATTCGCCAGCCATGCGTGCGTCGATGCTGCAGCCGTGATGCCGCTGCCACCCGACTTCGACCTCGACGACGCAGCGGCATTTGCCTTCACCTATGGCACGTCGCACCACGCCTTGATCGACCGCGCTGCCCTGCAAGTCGGCGAGACCGTGTTGGTGTTGGGCGCGGCCGGCGGCGTCGGCAGCGCTGCCATCCAGATCGCCAAGGCCGCAGGCGCGCGCGTCATCGCCGCCGCGTCGAGCGATGCGAAGTGCGCCTTCTGCCAGACCCTGGGCGCCGACGTGACCATCAACACCCAGCGCGAGAACCTGCGCGAGGCCTTGAAGGTGGCCACCGAGGGACGCGGGGTCGATGTCGTGTATGACCCGGTCGGCGGCGAGTTGGCCGAGCCCGCATTCCGCTCGATCGCTTGGCGCGGTCGCTACCTCGTCGTTGGCTTTGCGGCCGGTGCCATCCCGGCCCTGCCCTGGAATTTGGCCCTGCTCAAGGGCGCCTCCGTCGTCGGCGTGTTCTGGGGTGACTTCGTGCGCCGCGAGCCCAAGGCGTTTCGCCAGGGCATGGCCGCGCTGTTCACCGGGTACGCGCAAGGCAAGCTCAAGCCGGCCATCGACACGCGCCTGCCCATGGCCGACCTGGCCCAGGCCTATGCCCGCATGGCCTCGCGCCAGGTCTGCGGCAAGCTGCTGCTGGTGAATTGAGCCGCGGCGCAGACTCCTGGTGCGGGCAGCGATGCGCTACGATGCACCGAACATTGCCGGGCGCTGGCCGACAAGCGATGTCCGGGAGCTAGCACGATGGCAGTCAAGGTCCTGATCCTCGAAGACAACCCGGTGGCGCGCAGCTTCCTGTGCCGGGTGGTGCGCGAGAGTTTCTCCGACACCATCTTGATCACCGAAGCGGGCGACCTGGAAACCGCGCGACGCCAGGTGACGCTCGCCGGTGGGGCCAGCGGGATGCACGGCACCGATCCCTTTCGACTGATCCTGGTCGACCTCGAATTGCCCGACGGCAACGGCATGGAGTTGCTGGCCGAGTTGAGGCACTACCCCGCGACCAAGATCGTGACTACGCTGTACTCCGATGACGATCACCTGTTCCCGGCACTCCAGTGCGGCGCCGACGGCTACCTGCTAAAGGAAGACCGCTTCGAGGTGCTGGTCGAAGAATTGCAAAAAATGGTGCGCGGCCAGCCGCCACTCTCGCCCGCCATCGCGCGACGCCTGCTGACCCACTTTCGCGGCGGCAATGAAGGCGACAGTGCTGCGCCCGGGTTCGGGTTCACCACATCACCAGGCGCGTTCACCAGCAGCAAACCCATCCCGCTGATGGACAAGCCGCCTGAGCACGAACACCTCACCCCGCGCGAAACCGAAGTGCTGACGTACCTGAGCAAGGGTTTCACGATCAAGGAGATCGCCAACTTGATGGGCATCAAGTGGTTCACGGTCAATGACCACATCAAGTCGATCTACAAGAAGCTGAACGTGTCCAGCCGCGCAGAAGCTGCTGTGCTGGCCAGCAAGCAAGGGCTGGTCTGAGCTGACGCTGGCAACCTGGCTGCAAACTGCCTGCGATGCCGTCCAGCGCCGAGTCTCTGCCGCCTGAAGGCCTCGACACAGCGGCCTCGCCGGCCCCGCAGCCGGGGGCCTGGGAGCGCAACCTGGGTCACCGCTACCGCGGCGCACGCTTGATCGGCTGGCGCGCGCGCGCCCTGGTTGCGGCGGCGTTGATCGGCTGCGTCGCCATGTTGCTGCTGATTCGCGGCCTCGCCGCCGTGCCAGCGCTGCCGGTCGTGCTGCAAGCCAGTGACGCCGGTGCCTTGCTCGTGGTCGACGACGCCGGGACGCTGCATCGCGTGAGCGCCATCGCCGACCAGAATGGGCGCAGCACCGCGGTCGACGCTCTGCTGCTGCAGCGGTCTGCGCGCTGGCTGGTCGGCGATGCACAGCGCGCCAGCCAGGCCCGTCAACACGACGCCTTGGCCCGCGCACTGGCCTCTGGAACGACACGCCTGCTGCTGGCCGATGGGCAGACGATGACCGCGCGTGCGTGGCCTCACGGCGCCAGCGGCCTGGGTGCGATGTTCTGGTTTTGCGCCACCCTGGCGCTCCTGCTCTACCTCGTGACCATGGTGGTCGTGCTGGCGCGGCCGGAAGTGCGCAACGCCCTGTATGCCGCCATGGCGCTGGCGCAGGTTGGCAACCTGGTGTTCCTGGCGGCCGAGTCGATTCCGGCACCAGGCCTGCCGGCAGGCTTCATGCAGTGGAACCACGATTTGCGCACAGCGTTCGACCTGGTCACGGCCGCCGCATTGCTGCATGTCACGGGCCTGCACCCGCGCCGACTGACGGGGCACGGTTCGCGGGCGGCGGCGGTGTGGCTGGCGGTCGCGGCGCTACTGGCAGCGCAGCAAGCCGGGCTGCTGGCCAACACGTGGTGGTGGACCCAGTCGGTCGCGATCACCTGTGGCCTGGCGGCCGTGGCGCAGTTGGCCTGGGTACAGGGCGCCAAGCCGCACCCTCTCGCCGCCGTGCTGTGGCGCCTGTGCGCGCTCTCCGTCGCTACCCTCATGCTGCTGACATTGTCGATCGCAACGGTGGGGCCGCGGGTCGGCCTGCAAGGCCAGGCGGTCGCCATCGGCGCTGCGGTGTGGGTGATCTTCCTTGCCTCGATGCTGCTGATGCTGCCCTTCCTGGCCCGCACACAGCAATTGATGCGCGAGTTCGCTCTGCTGGCAGGCGTCAGCACCATGGCCACATCCCTCGACCTGCTGTTCGCCGCGCTGTTCTCACTCAGCAGCTTTGCCTCGCTAACCTTGGCCTTGTTCATGTCTCTGGGCCTGTACGCCGCCCTGCGCCAGTGGCTGCTGAGCCAGGTGCTGGCCCGCGAGCGCATCACCACGGAACGCATGTTTGAACACCTCTACCGCATGGTGCGCGAACTGCAGTCCAAGCCGCAGGATGCAGACAAGCACCTGACACGGCTGCTGCGCGAGATGTTCGAACCGCTGGAGGTCAATGTGCTGGCCCGCAGCGCCAGCCGCAGCCGTGTCGTCGGCGACGGCGCCAGCCTGTTGGTGCCGGTACCGCAGCTCACCCCCTCGGCGGCCCCCAATGTGATCGCGCTCGGGTTTGCGCAACGCGGACGCCGCATGTTCACGGCCGACGACGCCCGTCTGGCCGATCAGGTGGTGGACCAGGTGTCGCGGGCTGTGGCCTTTGACCGGGCGGTCGAGCGCGGCCGCCATGAAGAGCGCGTGCGCATTGCCCAAGACCTGCATGACGACATCGGCGCGCGCTTGCTGACCTTGATGTACCAGGCCCCAACGCGCGAAATGGAAGACTACGTCCGCCACACATTGAAGGACCTCAAGACCCTGACCCGCGGCCTGGCGGCCACTGACCATCGCTTGTCGCACGCCGTGGCCGAATGGAAGGCCGACATTACGCAGCGCCTGGCCGCAGGGGGTTGCGAAGTCACGTGGGCATTCGGCATCGACCGCGACTTCGAACTCGGCGTGGTCCAGTGGTCTGCCCTCACCCGCATCCTGCGCGAGTTGGTGAGCAATGTTCTGGCCCATGCACACGCCACTCACGTCGACATTCACGCCAACCTGGAGCGCGGTTTGCTGACACTCGTCGTGATGGACAACGGCCGCGGCCGAGAGCCCGAGGCCTGGTCCCACGGGCTGGGCCTGGGCGGCGTGCGCAAACGGGTCAAACAACTGGGTGGCAGCGTGCACTGGCGCGAACTTGCGGGCCAGGGCATTGCGTGCCAGGTGGTCATCCCGATTCTCGGGCCCGCTGCGGTTGGAGGCGCAGCAAAGGAAACGGGCTAGCCCCTTGTGAGAGCTAACCCGTTGATTTCATTGGTCGGGGTGGCGGGATTCGAACTCGCGACCCCTTGCACCCCATGCAA
>JANNGJ010000273.1:0-3539 GCA_031403815.1 Burkholderiales bacterium
CTGATGCGCTCTTGCACGAGCTTGTCGAGCTCGACGGCCGCCGTCTTTTGCAACGCCAGGAAGCCGGCCACGGCCGTGTTGCCGCTGGCCAGGATGGCGGCCGCGTCGGACCCCACCGCCACATGGTCGAGCAACTGGTTCATCGCCGCAAGGGCCATGCTCGCGTCCAGCGGCTTGGCCAACGCCGGATGGACGGTCAACACCTTGGCCAGGGCCGCCTGCAGGCGCGCAGCGAACTCTTTGCCCAGCGCCTCGCCGCCGGCGAGTTGACGCGCGACGGCGGGGGTGCTCTTGCCGGACGCGGCGGCGGCACTGCCCAGGCCGCGCAAGCGTCCGGAGGTCTCGGCCAGCGTCGGGATGGCACCGACGGCGGCGTCCATCAGGTAGTAGGTGTTGATGTCGGGGTCGAGCGTCAGGTTCGAGCCGTCGGCCGCTGCCGTCACCAGGGCGATGACCGCGCTGACGTAGGCCGAATGGCTGGCGAACACGCGCTCGGTGTCGACGGCGGGCGCCGCTACCGCCATGCCCGCGGCCAGCATCGCCTTGTAGGCTGCTTCGGTGCCGATCTCGGCGCCCAGACGGGCATGGACCCCCGCCAGCGCCTTGAGTGCGGAAGCCAGCTCGGCCTGCACTGCAGCCAGGGCCGCGGGGTCAGCGTCGGGGCCGCGCACGGCAATGCGACGCTGGGTTTGTGCCAGTGGCATCACGGTCATCGCCGCTTGCGCATACTCGATGCCCAGACGCTCCTTGACCGAGAAGGCAATCGCCTCGGACTGCGCCGTGAACCAGTGGTAGCCCACCAGGGCCAGCGGCACGGCAAACGAAATCGATACGACCAAGGCCTTGGTCTTGAAGCGCAGATTGCGGAACAAGCGCACGCCGGGCGACCAGACGCCGTGGTATCGAAAGAAATCGTTGCCGCCGGCCGCGGCCCGCTGGGCCAGTGCGGCGGCGTCGAGCGGCACAGTCATCGTGTTCATCTACGGCACTCCCGAGTCGACCAAGACAAACGGCGCCAGGATGGGCGACCTTGCAAACGCTTGGCGATACCCCCTCATGGTGCTGGGGCTGGGCGATATCGATGACTCGAAATGCGCCCGCTAAGCCGGCCATTTCGCAGGTGACGCGGCCAGCGGCCGGCTCAGGCCGAGCGCGCCGCCAGCACCTGGCTGCGCCAGCAGCAGCCGCTGGCCGCCAGGGCCACCAGGGCGGCAGCCCCAAACACTGCCTCGAAGCCCCAGCGGTGACTGATGGCGCCGCCGGCCACGCCGCCGACCACGCCCGAGAGGCCGTAGCCCAGGGCGGTGTACAGGGCCTGGCCGCGCCCGCGCAGCGGCCCGGTGAAGTGGCGATCGATCAGGCTGGTGCAAGCGGCGTGGTGGGCGGCGAAGGTCAGCGCATGCAGGCACTGCGTGAACACCAGCAAGGGCCAGGAGCCGCCCAGGGTGGCCATGGCCGTGAAGCGCAGCAGCGTCGCCAGCGCGGCAGCCAGCAGCCACGCATGCGGGCTCCAGCGCGTGAACCAGCGACCCTGGGTCCAGAAGAAGACGATCTCGACAGCCACGCCCACCGCCCACAGGGCGCCGACCGCACTCTTGGAGTAGCCCAGGCCATCGAGGTAGAGCGAGAAGAAGACATACAGGGCCGTGTGCGCCAGCACGGTGAAGAAGACGCCGGCGAAGAACCAGGCCACCGCCGGCTGGCGCAGCACCTGCCAGATGCCCAGGCCGCCGTCGGCGGCCGGCGCGGGCTCGGGCGTGACGTCTTGGCGCGGCAGGCGCCACGCTGCCAGCAGCAGCAGGCCGGCCACCAGCACCAGCCAGGCCGGCAGGGCATCGATGCCGGTGCGCTGCAGCAGCAGGCCGAAGAGCGTGACGGCGATGATGAAACCGACCGAGCCCCAGACGCGCACGCGGCCGTAACGGCCGACGTCGAAGCCCTGCGCACCCGTGAGTCGCTGCGCCAGGGCGGCTTCCGACAACGGGATCACCGCGCCGTTGGCCATGAAGATCAGGATCACGACCACCGTCACCGCGAACACATCGCGAAACACCAGCAGGCCAAGCGTGGCCAGCAGCAGCAAGACCGTCGCCACGCGCAGCAACTCGACGCGGCGCGCGCCGTGCTGCCAGTGATCACCCAGCCAGCTCCAGCCATAGGGCAGCACCACCCGGGTCCAGGATTGCAGCGAGGCAATGGCGCCGATGGCCAGGGTGGAAAAGCCGAGCGACTGGAACCACAGCGGCGCGTAGGGGTTGAACAGGCCGATGGAGGCGTGGTACGCGAAGCTCAGCGCACCGAAGGGCACGAGCGAGCCGGCCGTTTTGGCAGGCCCGTGCGCCAGCGGCGCCGGGGCCGCTGGCTTGCCCAGGCTCACGGGGTGCTGCCGGGGATGGGCGGCGTGGCCAGCGTCACGTCACCGCACTGGGCGCGTTGGCGCAGCGCATGGTCCATCAGCACCAGCGCCAGCATGGCCTCGGCGATGGGTGCGGCGCGGATGCCGACGCAGGGGTCGTGGCGGCCATGGGTTTCGACGGTGGTGGGCGCACCCGCGCGGTCGATCGAGGCGCGCGGCAGGCGGATCGAGCTGGTCGGCTTGATGGCGATGGCCACGCGCAGGTCTTGCCCGGTGGAGATGCCGCCGAGCACGCCGCCCGCGTGGTTACTGCGAAAACCTTGCGGGCTCAACTCGTCGCCATGCTGGCTGCCGCGCTGCGCCACGACCTTGAAGCCGTCGCCGATCTCGACGCCCTTGACGGCATTGATGCCCATCATGGCGTAGGCAATGTCGGCGTCGAGCTTGTCGAACAGCGGCTCGCCCAGGCCCACCGGCACGCTCTGCGCCAGCACCTCGATGCGCGCACCGACCGAGTCGCCGGACTTGCGCAGCGCGTCCATATAGGTCTCGAGCTGGGGCACGACGGCGGCATTGGGCGCGAAGAAGGGGTTGTTCGGGATCTCGGCAAAGCTCTCGAACGCAATCTCGACATCGCCCAGCGCCGCCATCCAGGCCGTCACCCGCGTGCCGTGTTTTTCACGCAGCCACTTCTTGGCCACCGCACCCGCGGCCACCATCGGCGCCGTCAGCCGCGCCGACGCGCGCCCGCCGCCGCGCGGGTCGCGCAGGCCGTACTTCTGCCAGTAGGTGTAGTCGGCGTGGCCGGGGCGGAAGGTGTCGAGCAGGTTGCCGTAGTCCTTGCTGCGCTGGTCGGTGTTCTGGATCAGCAGCGCGATCGGCGTGCCCGTCGTCAGGCCCTCGTACACCCCCGACAGGATCTGCACCGCGTCAAGCTCACTGCGCTGCGTCACATGCCGGCTGGTGCCGGGGCGGCGGCGGTCCAGATCGGGCTGGATGTCGGCCTCGCTGAGGGTCATCCCCGGCGGGCAGCCATCGATCACGCAACCAATGGCTGGGCCGCCCGCCCACTCGGCGTTCAACTCGCCGCTCGGCCTGCTCGAGTTCGTCGATCAGCTGCGCGAGAGCTCGGGCGGCAAGCCGGTCGGGTTCAAGCTCTGCGTCGGCCGCAAGACCGAGTTCT
>JANNGJ010000274.1:0-8564 GCA_031403815.1 Burkholderiales bacterium
AACGGATTAAGAGTCCGCTGCTCTACCAACTGAGCTAAGGACCCGCTCGATGAAATCGAGTGGTGGGTTGTGCGGGACTCGAACCCACGACCAAAAGATTAAAAGTCTTCTGCTCTACCAACTGAGCTAACAACCCCGCCGCAGAGCGCGAGATTATAGGGGGACTTTTTCGCTCGTCGCGTCGGGCCGGTGCAGCACTTGCTGAACCACCTCGCCGGCGGCGGCGAAGCCGAAGCTGGCGGTCACGGTGACGCTGGAGCCGTAGCCGTGGCAATTGAGATTGCCGTCCACTTCGGTCTCGCCAGGTGGCCGCTGAACGCTCTCGCGCGAGAAGACGCAGCGCACGCCGATGGCGCCCTTGCGTGCCGCGGCGTCGTGCTGGCGCAAGCGCTGGCGCAGTGCGGCGAGCAAGGGGTCGTGTGTGGTGGCGGCAAGGTCATCGATCTCGATGGCTTGTGCCAGTTGCTTGCCGCCCGCCGCGCCCACGCAGACGAAGGCCACGCGCTCGGCCGCGGGCTCGCGCAACACCCACGCCGCCAGTGCTTGCTTGGCCCGCACCTGGTCGCAGGCGTCGATGAGCGCATCCACGCGATGCGGCAGCAGCGCAGGCCAGTTCTCGGCGTCGGCGAACGCTTCCACGACATGCACGGCGCAGCCGGGGTGAATATCGGCCACGCGCGCCGCCAGTGCCTGCGCCTTGGCCTGGCCGAGCGTCGCACCCAGGGCCTGCACCTGGCGGTTGATGTTCGATTCGGCGATGTGGTCGAGGTCGATCAGCGTCAAGGCGGCCACGCCGCTGCGCGCCAGGGCTTCCACGGCCCAGGAGCCGACGCCGCCGAGGCCGACGACTGCCACGCGGGCTGCGCGCAAGCGCGCGTAGCCGGTGTCGCCATACAGCCGGCGCAGACCGCCGAAGCGGCGCTCAAGGTCCGGCGCTGGCGGCAGATCCAGACTCATGTGCGCTCGACGCGCCAGATCTGGTAGCGCAGCGCCAGCACCGCGCCGGCGATGATCGAGGCCAGGGCAATGAAGCTGCCGATGGCCAGGGTGGACACGCCCGACAGCCCTTGCCCGACGGTGCAGCCCAAGGCTGCCACACCGCCCACGCCCATCAGCGTTGCGCCGACGAGATGGTTGGCGGTGTCTTCGGCACCAGCAAAGCCCTCCCAGCGAAAACTGCGCCCGGCCAGGGCCCACAGCGCCGAGCCCACCACGACGCCGACGGTGCTGACGATGCCCAAGGTGAGCAGCTTGCTCTTGTCGCTGAAGAACAGCAGCCAGTCGATGGTGTAGGCGATGGGTGCAACGAAAGAGAGCGACTCCATGCGCTGCGAGTTGGTGGCGACGAAGGCTTCCTGCAGCGTGTTCGGGTCCTCGGCCACATAGCCCAGGCGGCCCGACACCCACCACATTGCCGCCACCACGGCACCAATGCCGGCGCCGCCGAGCAAGACATCGCTGCTGCGGCCTTCGCGGCGCGCCAGGGCCCAGGCCACCAGGCCACCGCCGAGCAGCGCACCGAGCCACAGCGCCACCTGCGGCTTGGCCAGGCCCAAGGCGCGTGCTACCAGGCTGGGCAGGTCTTGCCCGCTGGCCAACTCGAGGGCCACCCGGTCGATGGTGGCCACGCGGGCCACACCGGTGATGCCCTTGAGCGTGGCAAAGGCTGCCACGCCGAGCACCACGAACACGACGACAGACTTGAGATTACCGCCACCGATACGCACCAGGGTCTTGCTGCCGCAGCCCGAGGCCAGCACCATGCCGAAGCCAAACATCGCGCCGCCGACGATGGCCGAGAGCCAGGTCAGGCGCGGCGCAGCATAGATGGTCTTGCCGGCGTCGATCCAGCCCGCCGCCACCATGGCGTTGAAGCCGAGCATGGCCACGCCGATCGCCAGCGCCCACATGCGCATGCGAGACCAGTCACCGATGTTGACGATGTCGGCCACCGCCCCCATGGTGCAGAAGTGGGTGCGCTGCGCGACGGCGCCAAAGACGACGCTCAGCGCGAATGCGGCCCACAGCACCTGCGAGGCCAGCGCCCCCATGTCGATGTTTTGCATGCGGCGGATTCTAGGAGGCCGGGGCGGCCGGCCTGCTACGCCACTCGGGCCTTACTTCAGCGCAGCCAGGCGCTCCTTGCCCGCCTGCGCGGCCTCGGATTGCGGAAAGCGCTTCAACAGGTCTGCCAGGGTCACGCGGGCGGCCTTGCTGTCCTTCATCTCGGCCTGGCAATTGGCAACGGCCAGCAGGGCCTCGGGCACGCGCGAATGCTCCGGCGCGTTGGCCATGAAGGTGCGGAACATCGTGATGGCTTCCTTGTACTCACGCTTGCCATACAGCGCGTTGCCGGCCCAGAAGCGCACCGAGTCGAGGTAGCCGCTGGCCGGGTAGCGGCGGCTGAAGTTGTTGAAGGCGCTTGCGGCGCCGGCAAAGTCGCCGCTGCGGATGAAGGCAAAGGCCTCGTCGTACTGGCGTTTCTCGTCGGCATCGGCGAGGAACTCCTTGCCGTCAACGGCCACCTTCTGTGGCTCGAGTTTGCGGATGCGGTCGCTGACGCCCTGGGCCATGTCTTTTTGCTGGCGCTGCAACTCCGACACATCGCGTGCCAGTTGTTCGTTGGCGCCGCGCATGCGCGCCAGCTCGGCGCGCAAGCTCTCGAGCTGGTTGTTCAAGTCCAGCAGGCTGCTGCGCAGGGGCAACAGCTGCTGCACCTGATCCTGCAGGGCCTTGTTGGCGGCCGTGAGTTCAGCCAGGCGCTTGCTGGTCTGCTCGTCGGTGGCGCGCAACTCGATGATCGCCTTGCGCGCCTCGTTGTCGGGAAAAAGTTGGGCCTGGGCCGAGGCGGCCAGCAGCATCAGACCGGCCGCGGCGGCACGCACGGCGCTCACGTCACTTGTCCTTCAACTCAGCACGCCGGTTCTTGGCCCAGGCAGCCTCATCGCTGCCCTGCGCCGCCGGCCGTTCCTTGCCGAAGCTCACGGCCTCGAGCTGCGCCTCGGTGGCGCCCAGCAGCGTCATGGCGCGCAGCACCGCCTCGGCCCGCTTCTGGCCCAGAGCCAGGTTGTATTCGCGGCCGCCGCGCTCGTCGGTGTGGCCTTCGATGCTGGCACGCAGGCCCTTGTTGCCGGCCATGCGCTTGGCGTTGGACTCCACCAGTGGCTTGAACTCGTCCTTGACAACGAAGCTGTCGTAGTCAAAGTAAACGACGCGCGCGGCACCGGCAGTGGCAGACCTGTCGATATTGACTGGCGTGACTTGCGACTGCGCTGCCCCGCTCGACCCGGCCCCTGCGGTGCTGCCGCTGCCAGCGGGCGTGGGCGTGCGCGACTCGATCGGCACGTCGGACTTCTCTTCGAGCTTGACCGGCGAGCTGCAGCCAGCGGCCAGTGCGGCCAGGGCCAGCAGTGCGAAAGCGGATGAAAGTCGTTTCATGTCGTCTCCTAGAGAAAGGGTCTAGCGGTTGTAAGGGCCCCAGACGGGCTCGCGCACATCGAGTCCCGAGGACAGCAAACGGGTCTTGATGCGACCGTCGAGCGTGCTGGTCATCAACACATCGCGGCCCTGAGCGCGCGAGGCATAGATGATCAGTTTGCCGTTGGGTGCGAAGCTCGGGCTTTCGTCTTCATTGGTATCGCTCAGCGCCAGAATGTTCCCATTCGCCCCACCCGCCAGGTCCAGCGTGTGCAGGCGAAAGTTGCCGCCGGCCAGGCGCGACACATAGGCCAGGGTGCGGCCATCAGGCGACACCGCCGGGCTGATGTTGTAGGCGCCGGTGAAGGTCACGCGCTCGGCGTTGCCGCCCGCTGTGGGCATGCGATAGACCTGCGGGCCACCGCCGCGGTCGCTCACGAAGTAGATGCTGCGCCCATCAGGCGCGTAGGTGGCTTCGGTATCGATCGCGCTGCTCTGCGTCAGACGCTTGAGGCCGCTGCCGTCGCGGCCGATCGAGAACAACTGGGTCCCACCGTCGCGCGACAGCGAGAGCGCAAGTTGCCGTCCGTCTGGCGACCAGGCCGGCGCGCTGTTGCTGCCGCGGAAGTTGGCCAGTGAGCGGCGCTGGCCGCTGGCCACCTCCTGCACCCAGACCACCGCCTTCTGCTGCTCGAACGAGACATAGGCCAGTTCACGACCATCGGGCGACCAGGCCGGCGAGATGATGGGCTCGACACTGGACAGCGCCACCTGGCCGCCCTCGCCGTCCGCATCCGTGATGCGCAGCGTGAAGCGGTTAGCGGCGCGCGTGACATAGGCGATGCGCGTGGCGAACACGCCCTTGTCGCCCGTCAGGCGCTCGTACACCGCATCAGCGATGCGGTGCGCCGCCAGGCGCAGGTCGGCTGTCACCACGGCCAGGCTCTGGCCGCCGAGGTCCTGGCCCTTGACCACGTCCCACAACTTGTAGCGCACGTCCCAGCGGCCGTCGGCCAGGCGGCTGACGGAGCCAGTGAGCAAGGCATCGGCGCCGCGGCCGCGCCACTCAGCCAATGCGGGCTGCGAGGTCTCGTCGAGTGCTGCTGCGACATCGAGATTGCGGAACTGGCCGCTGCGCTCCAGGTCGGCGCGGATGATGGCGCTGATGACCGCGTTGGGGCCGGCCTTGTCTTCGTCACGAAAGCGCGCCACCGCCACGGGCAATTGTGTCGCGCCGACGCCGCTGATTTCGACGCGGAACTGGGCCCAGGCCGGGGCCAACCCCAAGGCCAGGAGGCCGGCACAGCAAGTGCGACGGCTGGGCAGGGAGGTGGCGTCTGGGCGTGCGTGCATCGAGTCCATCGGGTCAGGCCGCGCGACGTGGCGGGTGGCCGCACAAGCGCAGGCCGAGCGCGATTGTAGGCAGCGCCGCTGCACGGCGCTGTCGGACGACAGCCCGATAATGTGCCCGGCTGTGACCCGTGCGCGCGGCCCGACCTCCGCACCTGTCCATGCCCCACCCCACCCTGCTGCAACGCCTCCAGCGCATCGCGCCCTACTTCCGCACCAGCCGGGCCGGGTTTGCGGTCGCCCTCGGTGCAGCCGCGCTCGGTGCAGCCACCGAGCCCATGCTGCCGGCCCTGCTGAAGATCCTGCTCGACAAGGGCTTCGGCGTGGCACGCGGCTTTCCTTTGTGGATGGTGCCCGTGGCCATCATCGGCCTGTACGTGCTGCGCGGCCTGGCCGCCTTTGTGGCGCAGTACGCGCTGGCCTGGTCGGCCAACCGCGGCGTGCTGTCTTTGCGCGACAAGATGTTCTCGCGCCTGCTCGACGCGGCGCCGGGCCTGTTCACGCAACACAGCGGCAGCAGCCTGACCAACACCATCGTCTATGAAGTGCAGGCCGGCGCCACCTGGCTGATGCAGGCCCTGCTGGGCATCGTGCGCGACTCGCTGGCCATCGTGGCGCTGTTTGGCTACTTGCTGTGGCTGAACTGGAAGTTGACCCTGCTGGTGGCCCTGCTGGCACCGGCCGTGGCCCTGGTGATGCGTCTGGTGTCGCGGCGCCTGGACAAGCTCACGCGCGCGCACCAGGCCGCCACCGACGAGCTGGCCTACGTGGTCGAAGAGAACGTGCTGGCCTGGCGCATCGTGCGCCTGCATGGCGCCGCGGCCAGCCAGCGCCAGCGCTTCAACCAATACAGCGACCGCATCCGCCGCTTGATGATCAAGTCAGCCGCGGCAGCGGCCACCAGCTCACCGATCACGCAACTCATCGCGGCCGTGGCGTTGTCGGCGGTGGTGGTGCTGGCGCTGTGGCAGAGCAGCCATGGCGGTGGCGGCGTCACCACGGTCGGGGGCTTTGCCGCCTTCATCACGGCGATGCTGATGCTGGTGGCGCCGCTCAAGCACTTGGCGGACAGCATGGGCCCGCTCACGCGTGGCCTGGCGGCGCTCGAACGTGGCATCGACCTGGTTGAACTCAGCGCGCAGGAACAGGGCGGCCGCTTCGTGCCGGGGCGAGCGCGTGCGCGGCGCGATCGAGTTTCGTGCTGTCGGCCTGGCCTACCGCGACGACGCCGCACCCGCCCTGAGCGAGCTGACACTGAGCATCACCGCTGGCGAAACGGTGGCACTGGTCGGCCCGTCGGGCGCGGGCAAGACCTCGCTGGTCAACCTGTTGCCGCGCTTCATCGAGCCGACCCAGGGCGAGATCTTGCTCGACGGCGTGGCACTGCGTGACTGGCGCATCGACGCGCTGCGAGGTCAGTTTGCCCTGGTCAGCCAAGACGTGGTGCTGTTCAACGACAGCGTGCTGGCGAATGTGGCGCTGGGCGAGACGCTTGACCGGGAGCGTGCGCTGTCAGCGCTGAAAAGCGCCCACCTGCTCGACTTCGCCCTGGCCCTGCCGCAGGGCCTGGACACCGTGCTCGGCCACAACGCCAGCCAACTCTCCGGTGGCCAACGCCAGCGCCTGGCGATTGCCCGTGCGATCTACAAAGACGCCCCGGTGCTGATCCTGGATGAAGCCACTTCGGCGCTGGACAGCGAGAGCGAGCGCGCCGTGCAGGACGCCCTGGAGGTGTTGATGCAGGGCCGCACGACCCTCGTGATCGCGCACCGCTTGTCGACCATCGAGCACGCCGACCGCGTGGTCGCAATGGACAACGGCCACATCATCGAGCAGGGCAGCCCTGCCGAGCTGCTTGCCCTCGGCGGGCTCTATGCCCGACTCCACGCCATGCAATTCAGGACCTGACGATGACCAAGCCCCCGATTTCTCGCTGGCCCGTGCCCGAGTTGAAAGACCTGCCCGACGACCTGCGCGCGCGCATCCTCGACGTTCAGGCCAAGGCCGGCTTTGTGCCCAACGTGTTCCTGGGCTTCTCGCACCGCCCCGAGGAGGCCCGCGCCTTCTTCGCCTGGCACGACGCGCTGCTGCTGAAGGACGACAGCGGCCTGTCCAAAGCCGAGCGCGAGATGATCGTCGTGGCCACCTCGGGCGCCAACAACTGCCTGTATTGCGTCGTCGCTCACGGCGCCATCCTGCGTGTCTATGCCAAGCAGCCGCAGATTGCCGACCAGGTCGCGACCAACCACCTCAAGGCCGACATCAGCGAGCGGCAGCACGCCATGCTGGCCTTTGCGCTGAAGGTGAGCCACGATTCAGCCAACATCGTCGAGGCCGACTTCGCCGCGCTGCGCGGGCACGGCTTCAGCGACGAAGACATCTGGGACATCGGCGCAATCACGGCCCTGTTCGGCCTGTCCAATCGCATGGCCAACTTGATGTCGCTGCGGCCGAACGACGAGTTCTACCTGCTCGGGCGGCTGCCGCGCGAGAAGAAGTCGTAGCCCTCAGGGCGTGAAGCCGATCTCCAGCGACGACGGCACCCGCCCGTCGATGTCGCGCGGCAGCACTTCGGTGCGATCAATCGCGCGCAAAACGGCGTCGTCCCACTCCTTGTTGCCGCTGGACTTGATCAGGCGGCGCCCGACGATGGTGCCGTCGGGCCCGGCACGCACCTCGACCACGGCGCGCAAGTTCGGCGCAACGCTTTCCGTCATCACGATGTTGGGCTTGACCTTGGCAATGATGCGACCGGCATAGCTGGCCGACGGGCCGGCGTCGCGCGCTGCCGTGCCAGTGGCCGCAGGCCCGCCTGTCGCGCCTGCCTGGCCCTGCATGCGCTTCAAGGTGTCCTGGCGCAGCTTCTCCAGGCGCTCCTGCTCGGCCTTGTCGGCTTTCTCGGCCGCGGCCAGCTTCTTGCGCTGCTCGTCCTGCTCTGCTTTCAAGCGCTTCTTCTCGGTCTCGGCCTGGGCGGCTTGCTCGCGCTCGCGTTCCTTCTCGCGTTCGCGCTTGGCTTTCTCAAGTGCGATGTCCGCATCGCGCGGCGGCGCGGGTTCCACCTTGGCGACAGGCGGGGTCGCCAGCACGGCTCGCGGCGCCGGCTCGGGTGGCGGTGCCGCGGCCGCCGGGGCGGCGAACTCTGGCACCGCAGCCCACAGCTCGGCCGTCGCCCCCGTGGGTTCGCTGGCACGCCAACTCACGCCCAGCGCCAACGCCAGCAGCAGGCCGCCATGCACCACCAGGGCCAACGCCGCACCGCGGCCCAGGCCTGCAGGCCGCTGCGGGCGCAGGGGGTCGGCGCCGCGACTTGCGCTGGCCATGCGCACTACGTGCCCTGCTTCACCGACAGCCCGACACGTTGCACACCGGCCTTCTGCAAGCTGTCCATCACACGCACGACAGCGTCGTACTTGACGTTGCGGTCGGCCGAGATGACCACCGGCGTGGCGGCATTGCCGCCCTGCGCCTGCTTGACGCGCGCGGCCAGTTGCGTCAGGGCCAGCGGCTGCGCGTCGGCTTTGCCATCGACCTTGAGGCGCAGCTTTTCGTCGCTGCCCACAATCACTTCGACCACGCTCTGCGGCCGCGCCTTCGATAGGCCAACGCTGGGCAAATCGACGACACCGGCCGTGATCATGGGCGCGGTCACCATGAAGATGATCAGCAGCACCAACATCACGTCGATGAAGGGCCGGCCCAGTAAACTGGACGGTGGCACCAACTGTCTCGGACGGATGACCGGCAGGCACGAGTCCCGTCGGTCGGGGCGGGCCAATAGCTGCTTGCGCAAGAAAGTC
>JANNGJ010000275.1:0-6954 GCA_031403815.1 Burkholderiales bacterium
GCACCGGCGGCCCCGAGGCCTACACCGGCAAAGACATGGAGGCCACGCACAAGGGCATGAACATCAGCGAGCAGGAGTTCATGACGGTGATCGACGACGCCATGGATGCGCTCGAGAAGAACCACATCGACGAGGCTACGCGCAACGAGGTGCTGGCGGTGCTGTGGTCGATGCGGCGCGAGGTGCTGCGGGTATGACGCGACCGACTGGAAGTGACGAGGCAGACAGCCGAGGCCGACGCTTTTGCGGGCAGGTTCAGCGCATCGAGAGCAGCGCGTAGGAGCGAAGCCGCGCGGCATGGTCGTGAATGGCCCCGGCGACGATCAACTCATCCGCGGCCGTTCGCTCGATGATGGCCTCGATCTGCAGGCGCACGCTGTGTGCCGACCCCACCGCCGTGGCCGCCAGCATGCGCTGCACGCCGGCCTTCTCTTGCGGCGTCCACATCGCCTCCATCGCTGCCGGGCCGATCGGTGCAGGGAGCGGCCCACGCCGGCCGCGCTGCATGCCGAGGAAGCGCTGTTGGATCGAGGTGAAGTGCCAGGCTGCTTCATCGTCGCTGTCGGCCGCGACCACGTTCACGCCGACCATGGCGTGCGGCTTGGGCCACTCGGCAGAAGGCCGGTAGCCGGCGCGATAGACCTGGAGCGCCTGCAAGAGCAAATCGGGCGCGAAGTGCGATGCGAAGGCGAAGGGCAGGCCGAGGTAGGCCGCGAGTTGCGCGCTGTACAGGCTTGAGCCGAGCAGCCAGATCGGCACGTGGGTACCCAGGCCAGGGATGGCGCGCACCGCTGGCTCCGGGCCGGCGTCGCCCAGGTAAGCCTGCAGCTCCATCACGTCGCGCGGAAAGCCCTCTTCTTCGTCGCTGCTGTCGAGGTGGCGGCGCAAGGCGCGCATCGTCTGTCGGTCAGTGCCGGGCGCGCGGCCCAGGCCGAGGTCGATGCGGCCAGGGTAGAGCGTGGCCAGGGTGCCGAACTGCTCGGCGATGACCAAGGGCGCGTGGTTGGGCAGCATCACACCGCCGGAGCCGACGCGGATGGTCTTGGTGCCACCTGCGATGTGGCCCACCAGTACGGCGGTGGCCGAGCTGGCCACGCCGTCCATGTTGTGGTGCTCTGCCACCCAGTAGCGGCGATAGCCCCAGACCTCAGCGTGCTGCGCCAGGTCCAGGCTGTTGCGCAGGGCTTGTGCGGCGTCACTGCCTTCGACGATGGGGGCGAGGTCGAGGATGGAGAGTGGGATCGTCATGCCGCGCATGATGCCTGCATGCTGCCCGCTGTAATTTCGGGCCCGCTCCGCGCGACAAGCCAATTCAATGCCTGAAGGGAAAGAACTCTCCATGCTTCGTCCCACATCGCTCGTCTCCGCCCGCTGGACCTGGGCCGCTGCCCTGTTGGCCTCGGCCCTGTTGCTTACCCACGCTCACGCCGGAGAGTTCCTCGAGCGGGGCGGTGCGGCGCTGCGTGGCCACGATGCCGTGGCGTATTTCAAGGACGGCAAACCGGTCAAGGGCTCGGCTGCCCACCGGGCCGAGTTCAAAGGCTCGACCTTCCTGTTCTCCACCCAGGCCAACCGAGACGCTTTCGCCGCCGAGCCGGCGAAGTACGCGCCGCAGTACGGCGGCCATTGCGCCTTTGGTGTCGCCGGCGGCTACAAGGCCGCCATCGACCCCGCCGCCTTCACCATCGTCGAGGGCAAGCTCTACCTGAACTACAACCGCGGCGTGCAGAAGCAATGGAGCGGCGACATCCCAGGCTTCATCGCCAAAGCCGAGAAGAACTGGCCCGGCGTGGCCGGTCAGAGCCAGGTGCACGAGTGAGCAGCGTGCGAGCGAGGTGACCCGATCTCGCGTGCGGTAGCTGGCTCAGACGGTTTCGCCCTGCTTGCCGCGCATCGGCGCGTAAAAGGCCTTGATCTCAGCCATGTCGCGCTCGATGTCGCCCGTGGTTTCGAACACGGGGCCGAGGCCGACGCGCTTGTTCGGGTAGTCGATGTAGGCCAGCAGAATCGGCAGTCGCGCCGTCTGCGCGATGTAGTAGAAGCCCGTCTTCCACTCGGTAACGCCACTGCGCGTGCCCTGCGGCGGCACGATCAACTGCACCGGCCCATCAGCGGCCACCAGGGCCGCGGCCGATGCCGCCACCAGGTTGTTGCTCTGCTCGCGCTGCACTGAAATGCCACCGAGCCAGCGCATCACGGCGCCAAAGGGCGGCTTGAAGATGGAGGACTTGCCCATCCAGTAGGGGTTCAGGCGCAGCACAAAAGCAGCCATCAGGGTGAGCGGCAGGTCCCAATTTGTGGTGTGCGGCGCGGCGATGAGCACGCACTTGCGCGCGCTCGCAGGCAAGGCGCCTTCGACGCGCCAGCCGGCCAGTTTGAGAACAGCGCGCGAGCCCGCGAGCAACACGGCGTTAACTACCGGCGTGTCGAAAACAGTGTGATGCATGGCCCAGGATAGCCGCACGTCGGTGGCACACTGGCTCGCCATGACAGCGCCAATTTTGCCAGCCGGCCCACCCGGCCCACCCCGCCCGCCCCGACCACACGCTGCCGACCTGCGCGGCGCGGCGCGCCTGGCCACCGACGCCACCACCGGCCTGGCCGATCTGGTTGAAGCCCTGCACGAGCGCATCGCGCGCGTGCCCGGCTTCAGCCGTGCGCCGCTGGACGGCCGCACCGGCGGCATCAGCGGCCTGGTTTACAAGACCATCCGCGGCGTCACGCGGCTGGCAGGCGGCAGCATTGACGCCCTGCTGGGCCTGCTGGCACCGGCACTGGCAGCGGCCGACGACAAGGCGGAGCCGGGGCGCGAGCGCGAGGCCATCGTGGCTGCGCTCAATGGCGTGCTGGGCGACTACCTCGCGGCCACGGCCAACCCGTTGGCCACACCGATGGCCCTGCGCCAGGGCGGCAGGGCGCTGAACCTGGACGCCGGCGCCCTGCAGCAGGCCCTGCCCGAGGCCGGCCCGCGCCTGCTGGTGCTGCTGCACGGCCTGTGCATGAACGACCTGCAATGGCAGCGCGACGGCCACGACCATGGCGCCGCGCTCGCTCGCGAGTGCGGCTACACAGCGGTCTATCTGCACTACAACAGCGGCCTGCATGTGTCGATCAATGGCCATGCGCTGGCGCAGCAACTTGAATTGCTGTTGATGGCCTGGCCCGTGCCGCTCGAACGCGTGGTGCTGCTCGGCCACAGCATGGGCGGCCTGCTCGCCCGCAGCGCGCTGCACTATGGCGCGATGGCCGGCCAGCGCTGGCCGGCGCGAGTGGACGACCTGGTGTGCCTGGGCACACCGCACCACGGCGCGCCGCTGGAACGCGCCGGCAACTGGGTTGATCTGCTGCTCGGCGCCACGCCCTATGCCGCGCCCTTCGCGCGCCTGGGCAAGTTGCGCAGCGCCGGCATCACCGACCTGCGCCACGGCAACCTGACGGATGAAGACTGGGTTGGGCGCGACCGCTTCGCGCGCCATGCTGACCGGCGCCAGGCGCTGCCCCTGCCCCAGGGCCCGCGCTGCTATGCGCTGGCGGCCAGCATCGGCGAGAGAACCGGCGACTTGAAAGACCGCCTGCTCGGCGATGGCCTGGTGCCACTGGACAGTGCGCTGGGCCGCCATCAAGACCCTACGCGCACGCTCGATTTCCCCGAGCACCGGCAATGGGTCGGCTACGGCATGAACCACCTTGACTTGCTCAACCGGCCCGAGGTCTTTGAGCAGTTGAAGGCGTGGTTGCAGTGACGTTGCGCACCGAGCGGCTGGCGATAAGGCCCTTCACGGCAGGCGACGCCGCCTTCACCCTGGAACTCGTGAACGACGCCGACTGGCTGCGCTTCATCGGCGACAAGAACGTGCACAGCCTCGACGACGCGCAGCGCTACCTGCGCGACGGGCCGATGGTCATGTGGGCCCAGCACGGCCACGGTCTCGCCTGCGTCGAACGCGTGGGCGACGGCGCGGCCATCGGCATGTGCGGCCTGATCAAGCGCGACACGTTGGACGACATCGATCTCGGCTTCGCCTTCCTGCCCGTGGTGCGCGGCCAGGGCTTTGCGCGCGAAGCCGCTGCGGCGACGCTGGCGCGCGGCTTCGGCGCCCTGGGCCTGAAGCGCATCGTGGCCATCACCGACATCGACAACCAGGCCTCAGCGCGCGTGCTGGAGGCGGTCGGGTTCGGCTTTGAGCGCCTGCTGCCGGCCGCGCTCGACGGCAAGGCATTGCGCCTGTTTGCAATCGAGCCCGGCTGAGCTCAGCCGAGCCGGCCCGACAGCGGCGGCATGCGGCCCTCGCCGCCAATCAGGCGTTGGTCATGGCGGTTGTCATCATTGGCTTCAACCCGCCAATGCGGGCGAACGAAGCGCTGCGCCAAGGCCTGGGCGAGACGATCAAACGTCCAGGCTTCGGTGGCGTTGCTGTCCAGGTGCACGACGCCGCCAACGGGCTGTTCGATCAGCGCCAGCAGCGCGGCCGCGGTGTCGTCCATGAAGGAGCAGGCCGGCCGCCACAGCCGGCTGGCACGCACGCAGCCGTCGCGCGCCTGCCATTGGTCGAGCGCAGCCAGCATGTTGTTGCCGCGCGCATCAGCGTGGATCTGCCAGCCGATGCGCACCACCGCAGCGGCCGGGTTGTGCGCCTGCACCGCGTCTTCGCAGCGCTGCTGGTAAAAACCATTCGCACCCGGCCCGCGGCAAAGGCCGCCAGACGCGCTGCCCAGGCTTCGCTGCCCATGGCCAGGTGGGCAATGGCATCCGCGCGCACGCCGCCGAGAAAGCGGTTTGACGCCTCGACGTCGTCGGGGTCGACGGCGCGCCGGTCCCAGCCGCAGACCTGCCAGCCGAAAACCTGGGCGCCGGCCGCAAGCCTGGGTGCGAGGCTGCCGTTGAGGCCGGTGATGAGCAGGCGCATGGTGGGCAACGTAGCGGCTGCGCTGCCCGCACAATCCGGCACGCTTTGAGGGCCAAGACCATGTCGCTGCGCACCCTGACGATTGATGACCAGCTGTACCAGTACGTGCTCGCACATGCGCAGCGCGAACACCCGGCGCAGGCGGCGCTGCGCGAGGCCACACGCATGCACCCGCATGCCGGCATGCAGATCGCGCCCGACCAGGGCCAGTTTATGGCCCTGCTGGTCAAGCTGCTGGGCGCGCGGCGCACCATCGAGATCGGCACCTTCACCGGCTACAGCGCCCTGGCCGTGGCCCTGGCCCTGCCCGACGACGGCCGCGTGCTGGCCTGCGATGTGAGCGACGAGTACACGCGCATCGGCCGGCCGTTCTGGCAGCAGGCCGGCGTTGCGCACAAGATCGAGCTGGTGCTGGCGCCCGCCACGGAAACGCTCGACGCGCGCCTGGCCGCGGGGCAGGCCGGCGGCTACGACTTCGCCTTCATCGACGCCGACAAGGCGAACTACGACGCCTACTACGAGCGCTGCCTGGCCCTGCTTCGCCCGGGCGGCCTGATCGCCTTGGACAACATGCTGTGGAGCGGCGCCGTGGCGCACCCGGCCAAGACGGCCGATACCGCGGCGCTGCAGGCGCTGAACGCCAAGCTGCAGCGCGACGAGCGCATTGACCATGCGTTGTTGACGGTGGGTGACGGGCTGGCGTTGGCGCGCAAGCGCTGAGCGCCGCACACCGAGGCTTCGACTGGCTCAGCCCTGAGGGGTTCTATGCCATCGAATTCAAGGTCGTGTCAGCGCCCCTGCGCGTCGGCCTCATCCAGCCAGCGCACAAGTCGCCGGTCGGACTGAGCTTGTCCTTCGACAAGCTCAGGATGAACGGAGCCTCCAGCTCAGGGCGAACGGTGTCTGCACTTCGTTTGATCGCGACTCGCTATCAGGCGATGCGCCGACGCCCCCTGCGTCGCGGGGGCAAGGTCGTGCCCTGACTCAGACAGCAAACCGGGTCATCAACTCGCCCGCCAGCGGCGCATCGGCCAGCAAGCCGCTGCCATCGGCCACCAATGCGCCGTTGACCCACACGCCGTGCACGCCGAGCGCATCGGTGGTCAGGCGCGGCGCGCCGCCGGGCAGGTCGTGGACGCGGCGCTTGGGGCCGCGGCCGACCGTGGCCGGATCGAACAGCAGCAGGTCGGCAGCGTAGCCTTCGCGCAGCAGCCCACGGCCGCGCATGCCGAACAGCAACGCGCTCTGGCTGGTGAGCCGCCGCGCGGCTTCCTGCAGACTCATCGCACCGCGCCCGCGCACCCAGTGGCCGAGCAAGTGCAGGCCAAAGCCGGCATCGGTGAAGAAGGTCAGGTGCGCGCCAGCATCGCTGAGCGAGACGATGCTGTGCGGGTGATTCAGCATGCGGCCGACGGCTTCTTCGTCACTGTTGAGCAGTTGCGCGACGAAGGTGGTGCGCAGGTCTTCCGCCAGGGCCAAGTCGAGCATCACGTCGAGCGGATCTTTGCCTTGCTCGGCGGCGATGGCGGCGACGCTGCGTTGTTCGAGCGCGCGGTGGCGCGGCTCGATGACCTCAACCACATGCACCTTGTCCCACTCGGCGTTGAAGAGGCGGAACACCGCGGGTGCCGCCAGCTCGGCACGCACGGCGTCGCGGAACGCCTTGTTGGCGAGCACGGCTTTCAGCGCGGCGCCTTGCACGCCGAGCGCGGGCTTCCAACTCGCGAGGCCTTCGACCGGATAGGGCGAGGCGAGGGTGAAGTCCATCGTCAGCGGACAGCACGACACCTGGCCGATGAGCTTTCTGCCGCGCAGGTTGGCGGCCGTGATGGCATCGAGATCCTTGAACACGGCCTGCGGGTTCATCGGGTTGTGCAGCAGCGCGGCGATCATCACCGGCCGGCCTGATCGCGCGCTCATGGCTTCGAGCAGGGCCACCGGCATCTGCCCGCCCTTGGTGACCATGTAGACACCGCCGCCCGCCTGACCCATGGCCTCAATCAGCGCCAGGTGTTCGGCATCGTTGGCCAGGCGCGAGGGCATCGGC